>CALINF010000066.1 GCA_938045215.1 uncultured Halieaceae bacterium
GCACAGGGCAGGGATGTCAGCATCGGTGACGAGATGTATCAGCAAATGGAAGCCCAGGGCGCCATCTACGATGACGAGGAATTGCAGGCCTACGTCAACAAAATAGGCCAACGGCTGGTCGCCCACAGTGACATGCCCAACTCTACCTTCACCTTCACCGTCATTGATGCGCCCGATATCAACGCGTTCGCCACCCCCGGGGGGTTCATCTACATCAATCGTGGCTTGTTGGCTTATTTAGACAGTGAGGACGAACTGGCCGGTGTGCTCTCGCATGAAATCGGCCATATCACCGGCCGTCATCACTCGCGTCGAAAGACAGCCAGTGTCACCAACAAGGTGCTGGCAACTACTGTCTACATATTGACGGGTAGCGGCGATGTAGCTGAGGCGTCGTCCATGTACGGCACCGAACTGGTGAGCGGCTATGGCCGAGAAATGGAACTGGAGGCCGACGGCTATGGTGCGGAGTATATGCACAAGGCAGGCTACGATACAGACGCCCTGCTCGAGGTTATCGGCGTGCTCAAGGATCAGGAGCAGTTTCAGCGGGTAAAGGCCAAGAGTACCGGCAAGAAACTCAATACCTACCACGGCCTGTACGCGAGCCACCCGCGCAACGACAAGCGTTTGCAGACCGTTATAGCCGCCGCCAATGACCTCGACGATGGCAGCTACATAGAAAACCCCGCAGTACCCGGTGAGTTTCGCAGCAATATCAAGGGTTTGGTCTGGGGGCAAAGTGTACAAGGTAAGCGCGATAAGCAACGCTATTACCACAACAAGCTCGGTTTTACGTTCAAACCACCTGAAGGCTGGAATGTTGATGCAGGCGCAAGCGCCATCACTGCCAAAGCCGCAGACAACAGCGCGTCTATGAACATCACCCTGAAGCGCCGCGACAAGACGGCAACGCCTCAGCAAGTGCTCGAAACCAGTGCAAAAGGCACCCTCAGCATAGGCAAGGTTTTAGATCAGGCAGGGCTCAAGGGATACACGGCGGTAGCCAGTGACGGCAATACCGCAAAACGACTGGGTGTTGTTGATTTCAATTACACCTTTCTGTTCGAAGGCTCTGCGAGTAACTTCGCCGCCAGCGACCCGGCGTTATTGAGCATCATCGAAACTTTCAGGCCTACGCACCCGGACGAGAAACAGACGACTACGCCACGTTATATTCAATATATACAGGTTCCACGCGGTGCGACAATAGAGAATCTTGCTGCCAGTATCCGTATCCCTGACGCTGAGGCCCAGCTGCGCCTGATCAACGGTTTCTATCCCCGCGGCGAACCGCGCACCGGTGACTGGATTAAAATCATCAAATAAGTAATCCGTCTGCCTGGGTCTATACTGTTGAGTATCCACATCTAGCCAAGGACCCGACACATGCCGTTTCCCCGCCACCTGCTGAGCATCCTGTGCCTAGGTACCCTGCTGACCCTGCAGACTGCTCACGCGATGACGGTCTATACGGCCAAGAAGATCATCACAATGGAACCGGCATTGCCAGAAGCGACGGCTGTCGCGGTAGAGGACGGCCGCATTGTCGCAGTGGGTTCTCTTCAATCCCTGCAGCCTCTCATTGAGACTCGCAATGCGACTATCGACGATACATTGGCGGGTAAGATTCTGATGCCCGGCTTGATCGATCCACATGTCCACCCTTCGCTTCCAGCCGTCACCACGCAATTTCCTTATCTGGCGCCCGACAGCTGGTCGCTGCCGACCGGCGAGTTTCCCGGGGCCACAACGCCGCAGGCCTATGAAGCACGCCTTAAAGTACTCGCTGCAGCCCACGACGATCCCTCAGTCCCCTTTATAGCGTGGGGCTATCACCCACTCTGGCATGGTGAAGTGTATCGCGACACACTCAACAGCTGGTTTCCTGACCAGCCAGTGATGATCTGGCACCGCTCCTTCCACGAGATTATCGGTAACGACGCCGCACTGGAGATGCTGGGGGTCAGCGAGGAGGATACCCTGGGTAATCATGAGAGCGACTGGGCCAGGGGACACTTCTGGGAGAACGGTCTTAAAGCCATCGTGCCCAAACTGTCTTTCCTGTTCGAACCACAGCGATTCGGTGCTGGCATGGCCAATTTTCTGGAGATGGTACATCAGGCTGGTGTTACTACGGTGTTGGATATGGGCACGGGAGTGTTCGGCAATCCAACCCAGGAAATAGCGCTGATCAGACAAACCACCGAGAGCAGCGAAGCCCCCCTGCGCATCATACTGACACCAATCATCACAGACTTTTTGGCACGCGGTAAAACGCCAGAAGAAGCATTGCTGGAGATCGCTCAATGGCGAGAAGGAAACTCGCGGCGCGTGATGATTGACCGCCACTTCAAGTTGATGATGGATGGAGCCATCTTCAGTGGCCTTTCGCAGATGGGCCCACCGGGCTATCTGGATGGACACGAGGGGCAATGGATGGCGCCGCTGGAGGTTACAGCGCAGTGGGCGGAAGTGTTCTGGAATGCTGACTACAAAATCCACGCCCACACCAATGGCGACAAGAGCGCTGCCGCCCTGATTGAACTGTTGCGCTCCCTGCAATCCCAGCACTATAGACCCGACCACCGTCTGACCCTGGAACACTTCGCCTACTCCACGCAAGATCAGAGTCGGCAACTGAAGGCACTAGGCGCCGTAGTATCAGCCAATCCTTACTATCATTACATTTTGTCAGACCAGTACAGTCAGGAGTGGCTGGGACCTGATCGCGGCAACCAGATGGTGCGACTGGGCTCACTCGAACGGTTAGGCGTACCATTTGCTCTGCATTCCGACAATCCGATGGCGCCATTGTCCCCACTCACACTTGCCCACGTTGCCGTAAACCGGGTGACCATCAATGGCAATTTGACCGGTGCGAACGAGCGTATCTCCCTGGACGCAGCCCTGCGTGCTGTGACGGTGGACGCCGCCTGGGTGATGGGCTGGGAGGACGAGATTGGTTCCATCCGCGCCGGCAAGCGTGCGGATTTCGCGATCCTCGACGCAGATCCCTATCAGGTAGACCCACGCAAACTCAAAGACATAGCGATATGGGGTACGATATTTGAAGGTGAACTGTACCCGGTTGCCAGGCCTTGACCCACCAGGAGATCTTGCTATTGAACGCACACAGATTCTTGTCTGTCATTGTTCTGGCGGGCGCTTTTTGTGGCATGACACAGGCTCAGCCTGCTTTTGATTGTAACGACGCTGAGGGCGAGGTGGAAACTCTGATCTGTAACGATGAAGCGCTACAGGCGTTGGATCGCACGCTTTCGAAAACCTATGCCCGCGCCATGCAGGCCCTGCCAGAGGAGGACAAAGCCAGCGAAAAAGCCATCCAACGAGGCTGGATAAAAGGGCGGAATGATTGTTGGAAAGCGGACGACTTGGAAGCGTGCATTACTTACAGCTACCAGACCCGTATCGTGGAGCTGCAGATTCGCAGCGGGGCGTTGGAAGCGCCTGCATTCGTTACGCTGCACTGTGAGCAGGAACCCGACAAGCGGTTCACCGCGAGCTTCTACAATGCGACCGACCCACGCAGCGTCGTGCTCACACTCGCCAATGATCAGGTAATCGCGTTTGTTACACCATCGGCAAGCGGCGCACGCTACCAGGCCAGCGGCGTAGATTTCTGGACCAAGGGAAAACAAGCCAGCGTGGAATGGTTCGGAAAATCGCTCAAATGCTCACTGCCCTGAGCCCGGCATTTCACCATCACGATTTTGCACAAGCACCCAGGGGGCGGCGACCACCGCCCACACTGAGATATCGCCATCCAGCCAATTCTGCGCATTACTGTCGCTGACCGCCTGAACCTCTCCACTGGCAATCCATTGCTTGAATTGTTCGGTATTGTCCAGGCCTAGCTGTACGGCAACATCAATCAGATCCAATGCGCCGTCCACTTCAACCACACTACCGTGTGCAAAATACGTCTGCAGGTCTCGCCACGGAATGCGCGCAGTCTGCGCGAGGTATTCCTGCTGCAGTTGAGCCTTACGATCAGCGTCTGAATCAACCATAGCGAGGATCAGCCACGAACGGATTCGACCGCCGCTCCTGGCCAAAGGTGGACGTAGGGCCATGGCCGGGAATGAAAGTAATGTCGTCACCCAAAGGAAACAGTTTCTCGCGGATGCTGCTGATCAATTGGTCATGATTTCCGCGCGGGAAATCGGTTCGACCTATCGAGCCCTGAAACAGTACATCGCCAACCCACGCCACCTGCTGCGGCTCATAATGAAAAACAACGTGGCCCGGCGTGTGACCAGGACAATGAAACACCTGCAGCGACTGCTCGCCAACAGTGACCGTATCACCCTCCTCCAGCCAGCGGTCGGGTACAAACGCATCGGCGTGAGGAAAACCGGACATTTTGCATGACTCTGGCAACTTCTGGATCCAGAAATCGTCCTCCCGGTGCGGCCCCTCAATAGGCACATGCAGCCGTTCACGCAATACATCTGAAGCGGCACAGTGATCCATATGGCCATGAGTCAGAATAACTTTCTCAACCGTGGCCTCCAGCTTATCCACGGCCTCCAGGATACGATCTATATCGCCGCCGGGATCAACCACCGCCGCCTTTGAGCTAGACACGCATTTTATGACAGAACAGTTTTGCTGATAGGGCGTTACCGGGACAATCATTACCTGAATGGTCATCGGTGAACCCTACGCCGCTGCCAGCGGGCGGCTGTCGTCTTCACTATCGGAATCTGATTTGTCGGGATTCAAATCAGCCTTGGGGTCCAGAAACACCCGCTCATCGAACTGATTCTCGCTCTTGCCCACAATCACCGACACAGTTGCATCGCCCGTTACATTGACCGCTGTACGCACCATGTCCAGCAGGCGATCCACGCCAATAATCAAAGCGATTCCCTCAACGGGTAAACCGGCTTGCTCCAATACCAGCGCCAATGTAATCAGGCCCACTCCTGGTACCGCTGCTGTGCCGATAGAGGCCAGTGTGGCTGTCAAAATAACGGTGATGTACGCGGTCGCGGAAAGATCCACGCCATACACCTGAGCAATAAAGACAGTGGCAACCCCCTGCATAATTGCGGTGCCGTCCA
>CALINF010000067.1 GCA_938045215.1 uncultured Halieaceae bacterium
AAAATGCAAGGATTCCCCACTCTATCGGAAGCTCGTCGCGCGCGTCGCGGAGGTGGCGACGAGCAGAGCGGACAAACACTCGCCGTCGCCAGCGGCCGCCACGCGTCCGCTGAGTGCAAGGGACGAGACCAAACGCTGGAACACTTCTGCGTCACCAACCCATAGCCATTGAACAAGGCTGCTGATAAAGGCAACAAGAAAGAAACCCAGCCAGATCCTGTGCAACATCAGCCGGGATGCCGCTGCAGAAAATCGATCACGTAGCCCGCCGTCGTTTCGGGTGATTCCATAGGCAGCAAGTGCCCTCCCGGGCAATGGTGCAATTCGGCCGACGGCTGCAGGCGCGCCCATCGTCGCATGGCACCGGGGGTTAACACGTCAGAGTGCTCCCCACGCAACCCCAGTGTGGGCAGTCGTACGCGCAGCAAACGCGGCCACACCCATGGCGCTGAACCATACACCGCGGCTTCCCAGGCCGCTGGAAATGACAGTTGCACCCCACCCTCAGGCAGAGTTGATTTGCTGGCATGAACATAATCCCAAAGTACCTCATCGGAAAATCGTCCGAATGCACGCTTGCCTCGATAAAAGTTAAAAGCCTCTTCATGGCTGGCAAAGTGTTCAGGACGCCCCAACGTCCGCCGAACCATCGGCATTTCTGCTTTGCGTTTCGAGGGCATAACACCCATGGCAAATACACGCCGGCTTGGCATGAAAACAGGGTCAACCAATATCAGCCCCTTGAACAACTCCGGTCGACGCTCGGCTGCCATAAGCGCGACCACTCCTCCCATGGAATGACCCATCATCCAAACCGGTTGATTCAGTGTCGACTCGACCGTCTGGATAAGATCATCCGCAAACAGCGACCAATTCAGGCGTTTGGGCGGATGACGATCACCCCACATTGGTCGGTGTCGATAGCCGGTAAGCTGGCAGTGCGGTAACAGGTGGCCGATAAATTGCCGATAGCTGCCTGGCGGATAGCCATTGGCATGCGCAAACAAAACGGATGGGCCACTACCGCCAAATGACTCCAATCTGTCTTGCATAACGCCTGCTCTCCATTCACCCGTTTTCGTGCTGCCAGACTAAAGCAAAACCTTACCAACACCCAAATCTTTACAACAATAGCACTGCGCAAATCTTTCGGTTCGATTAAAGTAGTGCCTTTGATCGACGATGGAGCTCCACATGCACATAGAGCAGGTTGCAGCAAACCGCTGCTTCGAAGGATCACAACTGCGATTTACACACACCGCGGACACAACGCATTGCGATATGAACTTTTCTGTGTATCTGCCACCTGCGGCAGACCAGGAACGTGTACCGGTTATCTACTGGCTGTCTGGACTCACGTGTACCGACGAAAATTTTGTGCAGAAAGCGGGAGCCCAACGCTATGCCGCAGAGCACGGCGTAGCGATTATCGCGCCCGATACCAGTCCGCGTGGAGACGCCGTTCCCGATGATGCAGACGGCGCTTGGGATTTTGGCCTTGGCGCAGGTTTTTACCTAAACGCAACACAGACGCCCTGGAACACGCATTATCAGATGTACGATTACATTACACAGGAGCTGCCGGTACTTATTGCAGAGCACTTTCCGGTTGATCAAGATCGCAGCGCTATCATGGGCCATTCCATGGGCGGCCACGGCGCTCTGACAATCGCACTGAAGAACCCAACACAGTACCGTTCGGTATCTGCCTTCTCACCCATCGTAGCGCCAACGCAGTGCCCCTGGGGTGAAAAAGCATTCAGCCACTACCTCGGTGACAACCGCGAAAGCTGGCAGGCCTACGACAGCTGCGAACTCATTCGCCGTGGTGCAGAAGCACTACCCATGCTCGTGGATCAAGGTGAAAGCGATGACTTTCTAAGTGAACAATTGAAAACTGAACTACTGGAACAGGCGTGCGCAGAGACCGGTTACGCAGCCACCATCAGGCGACAACCCGGATACGATCATTCCTACTTTTTCATTGCGAGCTTTATCGGCAGCCACATCGCGTTTCACGCCCGAGCGCTGCGCTGAATCGCTTATGGAGCTAAGGTTCTGCAAGAGCATTGACGCTCTTGCCATTGCCTATTCGAGTTCGCCGCCCAACCCCGGATACAGAAGTGAGCGCCAGTTGCCACGCTCAAAGGGACGCCAGTTGCCGGCAGGTTGCGACAGGCGTTCCGCAACGAGGAACCAGATCGCGTGATTAAGCGTCATGCCACAGTGGCTTCCTCGGACTCGAATATTCTGGGTCTGCGCGTGTCCGTCTTGCTGAACCGTCGTCTGCCAGTTCACAACGCCATCACCCTGCGAAAAAATTGAGGGAGTAGGCACTGGTGGCGCCACATGCAGCTCATCCTGTTCGAGAGGCAGCTCCTCTTCGGGGTTCAACGCCATAAACAATCGCGCCGGATAAGACCCTGTAAGGCGACCTTCGCCAAAGGGGCTACCCAGAGATATGACCTGGCGGGTTTTATCCGGCAGCTCCCGCGCCAGTTCGCGTGCAAAAATACCGCCCAGACTGTGGCCAACCAATGACACAGGCCCTTGATACCGATCTGCAAGATACTCAATGCGCTCCACCAGTGCTTCCAGAACACCCTCGCGAGGGCCGAGGTTGCGGCCCTGGCCCCAGCCGTGCACCGCGTAGTCAAGTTTGGTGAGGTAGCGTCTGAATGTCGCATTATAGCCATCAGACCCCAGAAAACCGGGCAGCACTACAACGGGGTGGCCGTCTCCGCGCGGTGCTTTGTCGAGCCACTTGCGCGAAATGGTAAGTGATAACACCTCCGCAGCTGCACGATGGGCTTCTGTTAACGCCAATAACGCACTGGGTGGTGGAATATGAGGCTCTGTTTCGAGCATCTCGCCGTACATTGCGGCGTTAGCGGCTGCCAAAGGCGCCTCCCTGGTAGGAGCTTTGCTTGCGGGCGCTCCTTACTTAAGTGGACATACCCACCGAGCATAACGAAATTCGCAAGCTGCAGGAACCCCCTCTCTGCGCGCATCAATACCAGACAAACTGCAGTCCGATATTCAGCCAGTCCCCCAGGCCAACCCACTGTGAACTGACACCACAGCTACCCTGAAGCAGCCAATCTGGCAAATCCAGCCAAATCGCCATTTCCATACCTACCTCCATGCCATCGCTTCCTCGCGAGTGCTGCCGCTGCTGCGGCTTATTGTATTGAGCCAATCCAGCCTTAACCCTGTGCTTTAGTCTCGTGGCGCTGTATCAGGCGCGCCCTATGCAGGCCAGTTACAACTTCTGTGAGACTACCCAACACCCCTGGCTGACTTATGTGCTTCCTTGCATGCTTGCTTTCACTTTCGACAGGCAAGCCGATCCCCCGCCCGCGAGGGCCAGCACTATCAGGCAGAGGTTTTTGTCTCTAGAGCTTAGAGAACTCGTTGTTCAGGTTGTACTGACGGGAAGTCACATAGCTTTCCATGTCTTCCACCCTGCGCAACGCGGCATCCAGTCGCTCGCGCGCACGCTGTAGACGAACACTGGAGCTTTCGCTGTAACGAAACACCTTGCGCGGACGATAGTCGTGAACCCGTTCATCATATTCCATCTCGACTTCTGTCTCGTCGAGGTCTTCGTAGTCGGCGTAGAAAGCCTGCGCATCTGCGTGGCGCCGAGAGGGCCGCGGAGCCAACAATATCCAGGCTCCCACGTAAGCCCACAGCGCCAATGTTCCTGTGAACAGAAAGGCACCTACCCACATCAATCGCACCACCCAATGAGCAATATCCCAATGGTCAGCGAGACCCGCAGACACCCCCGCGATTTTCCCTTCGCGCGTATTACGGTAGAGGTTCATACCCCAGCCTGCGTTTTTCCGGGTACGAAACTGGCTGGCCTTACGCCGATAGTCGCCGTGACGATGATGCCTTTTACGTCTTCTAGTCATGACCTACTCCTTACCCGTTTGTTGACGGTGACTTTTCTGACGCCAATCCGGATGATCTGCGTCCAGGATAGACTCCAGAGTCCCGATCCGCTGTGTCAGCGTATCGACCGTTTCGAGCATATGCTCAATGCTTTCCCGATCTTCCTCGTTCAGGCTGCGCGACGACTTGCTTACGCTGCGGTAGTGCATCGTAATCCAGATGGGCGCGACAACCACCAGAAAGAGGATGGTGGGTGCGAGCATGAATTCCCAAAATTCCATTTATTCATTCCTTGGGCAGCGGACATTGGTATTCCCATGCTGCCATTAACATTCAAGTAAGCCAAACGCACCACGTGCGCTTTAGCCATTGTCTGCGGCAGGCTTGGCATCGTCGTGCATTTCACTCTTGAGACGCGCCAGCTCATCGTTGATGCGCTCATCTTCTTCCAGTGAGTTGATCTCGGCCGCCAGGTCAGGCGGTACGTCCCTGCCTACGTCCATAGATTCAAGCTGGCTTTCGAGTGTATCCATTCGGCGCTCAAAATGATCGAAACGCTGGAACGCATTATCCAGTGCCTCGCGATGCATCTGGCGCTTCACCTTGATACGCGACTCGACTGTTTTGCTGCGCATCATCAATGCCTTCTGCTTTGCCTTGGCATCTGTCAGCTTCTGTTGCAACTGCGCCACTTCAACATTGAGCTGAGCGACGTGCTCATCAGTCGCCTTGAGCTCCGCCTCTACAACAGTAACCTCTTCCTCTATTGCCCGCTTTTCCTGCAGCGCTGCCCTTGCAAGATCTTCACGACCCTTGCTGATGGCAAGCCGGGCCTTCTCTTCCCAGCTATCGGCCTCTGCCTGCACCTGCTCCAGCTTACGGGCTGCACCCTTGCGATCAGCCAGGACGCGCGCAGAGGAGCTACGCACCTCCACCAGTGTGTCTTCCATCTCCTGAATGATCAGGCGGATCATCTTTTCGGGATCTTCTGCCTGATCCAACAACGAATTGATGTTGGAGTTGATAATGTCTGTCATGCGGGAAAAAATACCCATTGTGTTTCTCCTTTGAGTGACTACCCTGCCCTGCGGTCACGCTGTGACTGCACAGGGGCTCCTAACCAGAACAACAGCTCGACGACAATAGCCACCTGGAACATTGTCCAGAGCCCTGTCGCCAGGCCCATGACGAGGCTGATGACACCGCATGTCACCAACAGCGCGATGTAAATCAACTTTCTCTCGTCTTTGCGTTGCATGTGCTCTACTCCCTGAGGGAATGTTCAGTAGCAACAACATTTATCTACCTGTGTGAGCTACACCCTATCTAATACAGATATCGTGCCAGATTTCTTATCTTACTGTTTTTATTAGACTTTCTATTAAAGTCGGATGATTTTCATACAATCATGCTAACCAATTATGGCTATATAAACCCATATATTGGCTTTAACAACCTTATTAGTTGGTGTAATTTACCTATATGAGATCTCAAGAAGGCATGATTGGCAATTCACAGGCGTTTGCCGAAGCGCTGGACAGTATTTCCTATCTTGCTCCCATCAACCGCCCAGTCCTGATTCTTGGCGAGCGCGGAACCGGCAAGGAGTTGGCCGCAGAGCGTCTACACTTCCTCTCCACCCGCTGGGATGCCCCCCTCGTCAAGGTTAATTGCGCCGCTATTGCCGAAAGCCTGCTGGAATCAGAACTGTTCGGGCATGAACCCGGCGCATTCACAGGCGCCACTCGTACCCGCCATGGACGCTTTGAGCGCGCCGATGGCGGCACCCTTTTCCTGGATGAAATCGCCACTATGTCGGGCCGACTGCAGGAGAAACTCCTTCGACTGGTGGAGTATGGAGAGTTTGAACGCCTGGGCGGTCAGGAAACTCTGCGAGTGGACGTGCGTATTGCTGCTGCCACCAACGCCAACCTCAGGGCAATGGCCGATGACAATTTGTTCCGGCACGACTTGCTCGACAGGCTGAGTTTCGATGTGGTGCACCTGCCAGCCCTGTGCCAACGTATGGAGGACATCGAACCGTTGGCACAGCATTTTGCCATTCAGATGACGGCCGAACTTGGCTGGGAGGTGTTTCCGGGATTTTCTGCTAACGCACTGTCTACACTCTATGCCTATCGCTGGCCGGGTAATGTTCGAGAATTGAAGAATGTAGTAGAGCGCTCGATCTACCGCTGGGGTGACCCCACCACCCCCGTAGACGAGGTCGTTATAGACCCGTTCGTCTCACCCTACCCCCCCGTGGATACGCCCGGCGATCCGTCTATAGATCTATTGGCTGATAGACAAGGAGGCTCGCAGTCCGACGCTGCCGACGATACAGGCAAAAAAGCCGAGCAGGACTTCGCGCAACGAATGGATGCCATAGAACGTACGCTACTGGAAGAAGCGCTGGCAAAAAACGGGCATAATCAGCGCCTGACCGCTCAGGCTCTTGGCCTCACCTATGACCAGGTGCGCGGACTGGTCAGAAAACATGGACTGGGCGGCCGCAGGCGTCGCCGCTAACGCGAGGTGCAGACTCTTTGCCACACTCCCTACCGGTTTCCTTACTGCCAGCGGCCATCTCAACAATAGGCCATGCCACATTCCCACAGCAGTTACTCAACTGGCTGATGGAAGTAGCGGCTTTCGATAGCGCCGTCATCATGGGTTACCCGGAACACAGCGCGCTTACCGTACTGCACAACGCGCTGCACGAGGGTGACCAGCCTGGTTTTGGCGGCGCCTATCGCGATGGTCTCTGGCTATTGTCACCGCTTTACCTGGCGGCTCGGTCGGGCAGGCGCGGCTATTTTCACATACTCGATATAGCACCACCCAATTTCGCCGACAGCGACTACTATGCGCTGTACTACCGCTCCAATGGCGTCGCAGATCACACCGGCTTTCTGGTGGACAGTGGCGGCGGCATCCCGGTGGCTATTTCCCTGGAGCGTACACCGGCTCTGGGCGCCTACAGCGCGGCAGAAAAGTCGGCACTCGCGCAGGCCGGCGATCTTGTCGCCGCACTGGTGCGCAAGCACTGGCCAGGTGGACTGGAAGGTACGGTTGCAGGCCAAACCGACCTGCACGACCAGGTTCAGCAGGTATTACAAGCCTTCGGTAGCAGCCTGCTGACCCCGAGAGAGCGTGACGTGGTTCAACTGGTGCTGAGAGGCTACCCTTCCAAAGCGGTTGCCAGCAGCCTGGGTATCAGCACTCAGACCGAGCAGGTTCATCGCAAGAACATCTATCACAAACTGGGATTATCTTCTCACAATGCGCTGTTTTCACTATTCTTCGATGCACTCGCCCAACCGCTGGCAGACAATCAGGACCCGATACCCGAGTTGCTGTCTCAGCGCACCCGTACCTGAGCAAGCGCAAGGTTCCATAGCCTCTCCCACTTGAACACCATTTATCTACCTGAAGTCAGGTATAGCGGTATGTTTCTGCAATACTTAACCTATGCATCAATAATCAAGGAAGTACGCCATGAGCTTGCCACTATCTGACCCCTCGCTACTGAAAACCCAGGCCTATATCGATGGCCAATGGGTGGACGCCGACGACGGGGCAACATTCCCCGTCACGAATCCGGCCAATGGTGAGCTGATCGCGACTGTCGCCAAGCTTGGCGCCGCGGAAACCGCGCGCGCCATCGAGGCAGCAGACCGCGCTATGCAGGAGTGGAAGACACTGCCCGCCAAGGCGCGCGCCAATATTTTGCGCAAATGGTTTGACCTGATGATGGCGAACCAGGAAGACCTGGCAATTATTATGACGGCTGAGCAAGGCAAAGTGCTGGCAGAGTCGCGCGGTGAAGTGGCCTACGGAGCCGCGTTCATGGAATGGTTTGGTGAAGAGGCCAAGCGCATTGATGGCGACGTGATTCCGGGTCCCTCCTCTGACAAGCGCATCATTTGTATCAAACAGCCAGTGGGCGTTGTCGCCGCCATCACGCCGTGGAATTTCCCCAACGCAATGATCGCGCGCAAGGCAGCTCCCGCGCTGGCCGCAGGCTGCTCCAGTATCATCAAACCTGCCACTGAGACTCCTCTATCGGCGTTTGCCATGGCGGAACTGGCGGAGCGCGCTGGCTTGCCCGCCGGAGTCCTTAATGTGGTTGCCGGCAGCTCCTCGCACATCGGTGGTGAAATGACAGGCAATCCCACGGTACGCAAACTGACATTCACTGGCAGCACACCGGTGGGCAAGATGTTGGAAGCACAGTGTGCAGACACCATGAAAAAAACATCGATGGAACTGGGCGGCAACGCACCTTTCATCGTGTTTGAAGATGCTGACATGGACGCCGCCATTCAGGGCGCACTGATATCCAAATACCGTAACGCAGGACAGACCTGCGTGTGTTCCAATCGCCTGTTTGTGCAGGACAGTATCTACGACACCTTCGTGGAGAAACTGGTCGCCGCTACCGCCGCAATGACTGTTGGTGACGGCGCGCAAGCAGGTATCGATATAGGCCCCCTCGTTAATACGAGTGCGGTGAATGACGTGGACGAACTGGTAAGCGCATCGGTAAAGTCGGGCGCAAAGGTCGCCCTGGGTGGTGGTGCACATGAACTGGGTGGTTGCTTTTATCAACCGACGATTCTCACTGAAGTGACTGCCGATATGGCGGTGTTTCGCAACGAAATTTTCGGACCGGTTGCCCCCGTTATTCGCTTCTCAACCGAACAGGAAGTGATTGCCATGGCCAATGACACGGAGTTTGGCCTGGCTTCGTATTTTTATACGCGCGACATCGGGCGCGTCTGGCGGGTCGCCGAGGCACTTGAATACGGCATTGTCGGCATCAATGAGGGCATTATCTCCAACGAGATGGCGCCGTTTGGTGGCGTGAAAGAATCCGGCTCGGGTCGTGAAGGATCCAAATACGGCATCGACGATTACGTTGAGATAAAGTACATGCTGATGGGCGGACTGGATAGCTGATACCGGCCGCTGCGATTGGCACATCAGGGACGGTAACGCCCTGCGACATCTGGAAAAGAGGACAGGATTATGACTGACTACAGCC
>CALINF010000068.1 GCA_938045215.1 uncultured Halieaceae bacterium
TATGGGCTCTATCAATATCATCGCGACCGTGATGAACATGCGTGCGCCTGGCATGACCTACATGAAGATGCCGCTGTTTGTCTGGACATGGTTGATCACAGCGTTCCTGCTGGTAGCAGTAATGCCTGTACTGGCCGGCGCTGTGACGATGATGCTAATGGACATTCACTTCGGTACGAGCTTCTTCTCTGCTGCAGGTGGCGGTGATCCCGTGTTGTTCCAGCATATTTTCTGGTTCTTCGGTCACCCTGAGGTTTACATCATTATCTTGCCAGCGTTTGGTGTGGTATCGCAGATTATCCCGACATTTTCACGCAAGCCTTTGTTTGGTTACGACTCAATGGTGTATGCGACAGCATCGATTGCGTTCCTGTCATTCATTGTCTGGGCACACCACATGTATACCGTGGGGATGCCTGTCGCGGGTGAGCTGTTCTTTATGTACGCGACCATGCTTATAGCCGTACCCACTGGCGTTAAGGTCTTTAACTGGATCAGCACCATGTGGCGCGGCGCCCTGACCTTTGAAACACCGATGCTTTTCTGTATGGGCTTCCTGGTACTGTTTACGATCGGAGGTTTTACCGGCTTGATGCTGTCGATAGCACCAGCTGACTTCCAGTACCACGATAGCTACTTCGTCGTTGCTCACTTCCATTACGTGATGGTTGCGGGTGCGGTGTTCAGCATGACGGCCGCTGTTTACTACTGGTTGCCCAAGTGGTGCGGCCGGATGTACAACGAGAGCATGGGCAAGACCCACTTCTGGGTATCGTTCATCGGCTTTAATTTGGCGTTCTTCCCACAGCACTTTGTCGGGTTGGCTGGTATGCCACGCCGTATTCCAGACTATGCGCTCCAGTTTGCGGACTTCAACATGATGTCCAGTATCGGTGCTTTTATCTACGGTGCGTCGCAGATCATGTTCCTTTACAACGTGATCGCCACGATTGTTGCCGGCAAGCCCACCAGTGATGAGAAAACCTGGGAAGGTGCAGAGGGATTGGAGTGGACGATCGCGACACCAGCGCCCTATCATACGTTTGAGACACCACCAGCAGTTCGATAGGAGGCTTGGAAGTCCTGTGATCGCAGTGAGCAAAAATCCGATCGTTGATACCGTAGCCAAACTGGTTGTGGCTGCGATCGGTATGTTTGCCTTTGTGTTTGTGGTGATGGTGCCGCTGTACAACGTGTTGTGTGAGGCTTTGGGCATTAACGGAAAGACCAATGCTCAGGCCTACACGGCGGTACAGACAGGCGTCGATGAGTCTCGTGAAATTACGATTCAGTTTGTAGCGACCAACAATCAGGGTATGCCCTGGGAGTTCAAGCCCAGCGTCACCATCATGAAGGTCAATCCGGGCGCATCCAACGATACGGTATTTTTTGCGAGCAACCCGTTACCGGATGCTATGGTAGCCCAGGCGATTCCCAGTGTGTCGCCGTCCAGAGCGGCAGAATTTTTCCATAAAACAGAGTGTTTCTGCTTTAATCAGCAGCCTTTGGATGGCAACAGCTCCGCCGAAATGCCTTTGCAGTTTATTGTCGATCAGGATTTACCCAGGGATATCAAGACGATCACCCTGTCGTATACGATTTTTGATGTTACAGATATGGTGAGTGGCGCAGTCGCAACTCGCTAGCACGCAGGCCCGGGGGGGCCTGTGAATTCAACGGAGAATTAAAATGACAAGTCAGACATCCACAGAGTACGAAAAGTATTACGTACCTGACAGCAGCAAGATGGCAGTCTGCGCCACCATAGGTTTGATGCTGAGTATCTTTGGTGCTGCGAGCATCATGAACGATATGACATTTGGTGACCCGCAAGAATCCACGAGCTCCTGGACGATTTTCCTGTGTGGCCTTTTCTTCTTTATGGGAACACTGTTTGCCTGGTTTCGCATAACGATCAAGGAAAATCTGGCGGGCATGAATAGCGCCCAGCTGAAAAAATCCTATGTCTTGGGCATGTTCTGGTTCATCTTCTCGGAAGTCATGTTCTTCTTCGCATTCTTTGGTGCGTTGTTCTACGTTCGCACCCTGGCGGGCCCCTGGCTCGCTGGTGAGGGAGAAGGTGGGCGAATGAATGGCCTGCTGTGGGAAGGCTTTCAATACAGCTGGCCTATGGCGCTGACGCCTCAGGAGTCTGTAGGCGGAGCGGCATCGCAGTTGATCGCCAATAACGGTAGCTTTACCAGCGCCGAGAAGACCATGGCGTTTGCAGAAGCGACTGCCTGGTATGCGTGGTTGCCACTGTGGAATACCCTCATACTGCTGTCCTCAAGTTTTACCGTGCACATTGCGCACATGGGTATTCTTGACGGTAACAAGAAGAAGTTTAATCTCTGGCTGGGCCTTACTGTACTGCTGGGTATCGTGTTCGTGTTTGTCCAGATCTATGAGTATTACGAGGCGTATGCGCACTTCGGTCTGACGCTGAACTCAGGTATTTACGGCTCGACGTTCTTCATGCTCACGGGTTTCCACGGATTCCATGTATTCATGGGAATGACCATGCTGTTGATTATGTGGTTGCGCAGTACCCGTGGTGGACACTTTACTGCAGATGATCACTTTGGATTTGAAGCGGCCAGCTGGTACTGGCACTTTGTTGACGTGGTGTGGGTGTTCCTGTTTCTGTTTGTTTATATCCTTTAACAGTAACTGAGACCCGTCTCTTACTCTGACTCCTGTGACGTCGCCGTTTTTTTCGGGCCGGCGTCCCAGGGGGTACGATTACCGAGTTCGCCTGTTGCTACTCCGTAGATAATGACGGCTGCCAGGCAAAGTCCGAAGCTCAACCTAACTCCCAGCGAGTGAAAGGTGCGTCGCTTACTTGCGTCGCCCTGGTCAGTCATCAGGTAGAAAAGCCCGCTGCCCAGACTCGCAAGTAATGCCAGCATGAGAATGACGATCAGGATTTTTAGCAAAGGCCTGCTCCAATAGTTGTCTTTGGCAGTATAAACCAGCTCAGGAGCTGTAAAGAGAGCACCACCGGTGGGAAACGAGTTCAGTATGACGGGATTACGCATGGACTTCGAGTGGCGGATCACTTTGTTTACTGTGATTCTTGTGCCGGTACTGATTACTCTGGGCTTCTGGCAATTGTCTCGTGCAGATGAGAAAGAAGCGCTAGCAACTATGTTTGATGCCAGGGCGCAGCAAGCTCCGGCCTCCCTGAATGAGGCAACGCTCTGGGACCACACGGCCGATGAGTTGGGCTACTTACCTGTGGAGTTGGAAGGTGAGCTTGTCACGGACAGTTATTTGTTGCTGGACAATCGGATCATGGCCGGGCGCTATGGCAATGAGGTTGTGGCCCTGGTTGATCTGGGCAATGGTACGTCGGTGCTGGTGAATCGGGGTTGGGTACAGTCCGACCCGGCGAGGCTCTCCATGCCTGATGTGCCTCAACCGGGTGGCAAGCGTTCCAGTCAGGGGCATATCTATGTTGCGCCAGGGGACCCTTATCTCCTGGCCGAACAGCCGCTTGAAGGGCGCTGGCCGATGACAGTTCAGGCGTTGGAGATGCAAAAACTCGCGCCTATAGTCCAGGCAAAAACAGCCACCCGCCTGTTTCCCTATCCGGTGCGCTTGAATGCCGGCGAAGACCTCGCTTTGGATATTGACTGGCAGGTGGTCAATGTTCGTCCTGAGAAACATCGGGGCTATGCCGTGCAGTGGTTCGCGATGGCGGGCATGTTGGCACTGCTGTACGTCCTGCGCAGTACGAACTTGTGGCAATTGATATCTCAACGAAAAGGAAATGACAGTCAGTGATGAACGACCTGCCCACCAAAGACCTCGATCGGGTGGCCCTGAATAAGAGCCGGCTTACGCTTTTGCTGATAATGGGCATACCGGTAACCATGATTCTGACCGCGACGTGGCTCTGGTACTTTGTTGTTCAGGGCGAGCTGGATCTCGTGGGTAAGCTGGGAACCTCGAACCGGGGAACGCTTGTACAACCACCAAGACAGATCGATGAGTTTGACCTGCGTGATCGAGATGGCCGCGATTTCAGCTATACCGATGTCGATCGTAAGTGGACGCTACTGGTGCCCTACTCCGGCCCGGAATGTGACGCGCGTTGCGAGGCCACTTTGTATATAACCCGGCAGATACATACGGCTATGGGCAAGGAGCTGCCCCGCATTCGCCGTATGTACGTTGCTACTCTACCCCTGTCTGAGCAGGCCCTTGGAGTGGAGACGCTCAGTGATGACCGCCCTGCCCCGCAATCGCTAGCGGCTTATCTCGATCAGCAACAGCGTGGGTTGATACCGCTGCATGTGCCTGAGCCGGATTTTGATACCGCTTTTACAGAATATCTCTCTGCCAGGGATACCTGGTATCTGGTGGATCCTGCAGGCTGGATAATGATGTCCTATAGTAGCGAGGTCTCCTATAAGGACGTTATCTCCGATCTCAAGTTTCTGCTGAAAAATTCCAGCGAGTAAGGGCACTATGTCTACTGTACAGCATGTCGAGCGGGCCACATGGCGCGACTACAAAGAGCTTACCAAGCCCAATGTAGTGCTATTGATGATCCTCACCTCCGTGATTGGTATGTTCATGGCAGTGCCGGGGATGGTGCCTCTTAATGCACTGATACTCGGCAATCTGGGTATTGCGCTTTGTGCGGGAGCGGCTGCAGCCGTAAACCATCTGGTGGACCAAAAAGTTGATCAGCATATGGCTCGCACGCGCAATCGGCCAGTTGCCCAAGGCCGCGTGAACAACAGGGATGCGGCTTTGTTTGCTCTGGTACTGGGGGTAGCCGGTATGGGCATACTGTTGATTTGGGTAAATGCACTGACTGCCTGGCTGACATTGGCTTCATTGGTCGGCTACGCGTTTGTTTACACCATGTTTCTGAAGCGAGCGACGCCGCAGAATATTGTCATCGGTGGACTGGCCGGCGCGGCCCCTCCCCTATTGGGCTGGGTTGCCGTTACTGGCCAGATCGATGGCCATGCGTTGTTGCTGGTGTTAATTATTTTTGCCTGGACGCCACCACACTTCTGGGCGCTGGCAATACATCGGCGCGAAGAATATGCCGCTGTTGATATTCCCATGCTGCCGGTCACGCATGGTGTCGCGTTCACCAAGTTGCACATACTGCTCTATACGGTGCTGATGTTCCTGATCACCCTGCTCCCTTACGCGACCCGCCTGAGTGGTCCACTGTACCTGTTGGGGGCCGTAGTGTTGGGCATCGGCTTTTTGTATTGGGCTGTTGCGTTGTTGCGAGATAAGAATCCCAACGCGCCTATGGAAACGTTCAAGTATTCCATCATCTACCTGGGCGCCCTATTCCTGATCATGCTGGTTGATCACTACCTGTTCCCGGTCGCGAGTTTGTAATCTTATGGCTACTGATATTAACAAAGGCCAACGTCGCCGCATCTGGCTCACCGTCGCGGGAGTATTGCTGTTTATCACCATCATCGTTGCCGGTTTTGTTAACCGGATTCAGATGCCCCGGGTCATGACGGCAGCTGAGATGAAAGCCAATGGCCTTTATCTGTTTGAGACACCGCGTGATCTGGGTGAGTTTTCTTTGTTGGATCAAAGGGGGGAGGTATTTGTACCCGAACGCTTTGAGGGGGGCTGGACCCTGGTCTTCTTTGGGTTTACCTATTGCCCTGATGTGTGTCCTGCAACCATGTCGTTCCTAAATGGTTTCATAAAGGAACTCGAGGGAACGGAAGCTGAGGACACCCGCGTGGTAATGATTTCCGTCGATCCCGCGCGCGATACTGTCGAGCAACTTGGCGAGTATGTGCCGTATTTTAACCCCGATTTTACTGGAGTTACCGGCGAATTTCTCGAACTTCACCGATTAGCGACGGCCATGAATACGCCGTTCCGGAAGGTTCCTGGCCAGGGTGAGAATTACCTCATTGATCATAGTGCTAATGTGGTACTTATTAACCCTCGAGGCGACTACCATGGGTTTTTCAAGGCACCGCTTGATCTGGCGAAAATGAAGGTTACGTACCGGTCTGCGCGAGCCCTCTGGGAACGCTAGCGCCCTGGGGACAAGTTCGCGCTGACCCACTGCGCTTTGGGTAACGGCTGCTTTGCGGTCGACTCTTCCAGCTGGCGGTCCAGCTTTTCTGTCAGGGCTTCTGAAATATCTATCGCCGGTGTAAACGTAGTGGGCAGGTCGGTTTGACTGGTAGGCAGGGTGTCTGCCTGGACCTGGGATTGCGCACCGAGGGGCTGCTCTGCCAGCGATATTTGCGAACCTAGCAGTAGCGCCAGGATGCCATAGCGAATGTTCATGTTTCGATCTCCGTAAAGTGTTACTTTCTGGTCGGTTAATGTAACGTTATGTATCTACGTGGCTTTCAATGGGGCGGATTCATGACTTTTCAAGGTTGTAGACCAACGTTTGAGAGTCGCCAATTGATCCATAACTAGTTGTTTAATAACGTTTTTATTGGCTGATTGTGATAAGAGCCACTCGATAAGGTTTAAAATTACCGAAAGTAACACGGCGATTTTGCAAGGTAACAGATCTGTGGAGCTCAGTTGCCTGCTGTTTTGTTGCGCAGCGGCAGCCTGGCGGTGGGGCATGGCAATCTGACAGTGAATCCGCTTTAATCTCCCTGACCTTGATTCTCCTCTTTCACACGTCGCTACAGGCCCCCTTTATGTCTGCTCAATCCGCACCGCTTGTCCTTGTTGATGGTTCGTCCTATCTCTACCGGGCATTCCATGCGTTACCGCCGCTGGCCAATTCAAGGGGTGAGGCCACCGGTGCGGTCAAGGGCGTCATCAGCATGCTCAGGCGTCTGCAGAAGGACTATCCTGACAGTCCGGTTGTGGTGGTGTTTGACGCCAAGGGCAAAACCTTCCGGGATGACATCTTCGAGGCCTACAAAGCCCAGCGTCCGCCAATGCCGGATGAGCTTCGCGAGCAGGTGGAGCCCATCCACGCCATTGTCAGGGCGATGGGATTGCCGCTTTTATGTGTGCCTGGCGTTGAAGCGGACGATGTCATCGGCACGTTATCAACCCAGGCAAGTAATGAGGGCAGGGCGGTGATCATATCGACGGGCGACAAAGATATGGCGCAACTGGTAGATGCCAACGTCACGCTGGTGAATACCATGACTGACACGGTGATGGACGAGGCGGGCGTTGTTGAGAAGTTCGGTATTCCGGCCGAGCTGATTATCGATTTACTGGCCCTCATGGGTGACAAAGTCGACAACATTCCTGGCGTCGCCGGTGTAGGAGAGAAAACAGCGCTGGCACTGTTACAGGGACTGGGGTCCATTGAGCAGATCTACGCCTCGCTGGATCGTGTCAGTGAGCTCGAATTTCGTGGTGCAAAGACAATGGCGGCAAAACTCGAGGCAGAGCGAGACAACGCGATGCTGAGCTATGAGTTAGCCACCATTAAGCGGGACGTAACGCTCGAGGAAGCTCCGTCAACGCTGGTTAATGGTTCGCCGGATCGCGATGCGCTGGTGGAGTGGTATACCCGTATGGAATTCAGATCCTGGCTGGATGAGTTGCTGGGAGAGGCCGAGCAAGCGCCCGCAGTTACGCTGGACACGCGCCACGAGCTGGTTACCACCCAGGCAGAGCTGGAGCGTTGGCTGGCTCAGTTGGCTAAGGCAGAGCTGTTTGCCTTCGATACCGAAACAACCAGCCTCAATTATATGGAGGCGCGGATAGTCGGCGTGTCATTCGCGGTAGAACCGGGGGTCGCAGCGTACGTTCCACTGGCCCATGATTATCTGGGTGCGCCGGCTCAGCTTGATAGGGAGGAGGTGTTGGCCAAGCTGAAACCCCTGCTCGAAGATGCCGGCAAAAAGAAGCTGGGACAGAATCTCAAATACGATGCCAACGTGCTGGCCAACCACGGCATTACCATGCGCGGAATTGCATTCGACACAATGCTTGAATCCTATGTGCTTGAGTCCACGGGTACCCGCCATGATATGGACAGCTTGTCGCTCAAGTATCTGGGTCACAAAACGATTCACTTTGAGGACATTGCGGGTAAAGGCGCTAAGCAGCTGACTTTCAACCAGATTAAGCTGGAGGAGGCGGGGCCTTATGCTGCCGAGGATGCCGATGTTACGTTGCGGCTCCACGAGGTTTTGTGGGGTAAGTTGGAGCAAACACCGAGCCTGCTCAACGTATTTGAGACGATTGAGGTGCCGCTGGTGCCAGTGCTTTCAAAAATTGAGCGGCAGGGCGCTTTGCTGTCACGGGAGCTGCTTAACCAACAAAGCGTTGAGTTGGGTGCACGGCTGCAGCAACTGGAGCAGGGCGCTTATGACCTGGCGGGTCAGGAGTTTAACTTAGGCTCACCCAAACAGCTGGGCGAGATTTTGTTCGGAAAGCTGGAACTGCCGGTTATCAAAAAGACGCCCAAAGGCGCGCCGTCTACAGCGGAGGATGTACTTGCAGAGCTTGCGCTGGACTACCCGCTACCCAAGCTATTGATGGAATACCGCAGCCTGAGCAAGCTTAAGTCAACCTATACCGAT
>CALINF010000069.1 GCA_938045215.1 uncultured Halieaceae bacterium
TAGTGCCTTGCCTGTGTAGACGGGTTCCAGAGGCGGTCCATCAGCCGCTTCACATGCAAGCATAAATGACTTGAGATCCGCATTGACCCGCGCAAAACCCCCGCAGTGGTAATCGTGCTCAATGTGCCAGCGACCAGGATCAGGGTACCCGGATTCAGTCAGCAGCGATCGCACCCTTTGCGGCAGATCATCTGCACCCTTCAACGCGCTCACGCCAATCACTTCGCGAGCGCCCTCCAAACCGGCCACGAGACCAGCCAGTGTAGTACCCGTACCCACACCCAACAGGATCGGTCCTTCTTTGGCCGGACCCGTTTGCAGCAAGTCTGCAAGTGTCAAACAGCCCTGTAAACCCACTGGGCCTGCGCCACCTTCGGGCACGACAAGACAAGGGTTGTAGGTAGCGGCTACGGCATCCAGAAAGTCAGATTCGTTTTTGCGCCGATACTCAGCGCGAGTCACGGGCACCAGTTGCATACCCATGGCCTGAGCATCAGCCAACATGGGCGTTAGTGGTTGGCGCAGCTCGCCCCGCACCAGGCCCACCGTCTCGATACTGTGCGACCGACCCAATGCCGCCAGCGCGTGCAGATGGTTTGACCAGGCACCCCCGAAGGAAACTATGCGCTGCACACCCTCAGCAGCGGCCTGATCAAGATATCCTTCCAGCTTGAATCGCTTGTTGCCGGGTGCGTCCTGATCCAGCAAATCCAGTCGCAAGCAAATCACATCAGCCCGAAGAAACTCTCGCAGTCGTTCACTGTCCAAGCGTTGCCACAGCTTGGCAAAATCAGCCCCACTGGTTAAGCTGTCGGCACGAAAGTTCATCGAATGATCTCAATAGAAAGGAATTTACTCATGACACACCGCATTCTACTCCTTTTGGGCAGCATCGCGATGCTTGCAGCCTGCGCCAAAACACCCGAGATACAAACCGGTTCGGATGCAGAGGTCATCAACGGCAATCTTCACAAGATAGATAATGCGTCCTTCAAAGTAGCCTACATTGACCCCGAGGCAGACTTTTCCAAGTACAACCGGGTACTGGTCACCCCTTTAGGCCTGGATAACGTTGAAATTATTCAACCTAGCAGCTCCTCCTCTATTGTGGGCAGGAAAGACTGGGTACTCACGGAGAAAGACAAAGAGATGTTGCGCAGTGCCTACATGGAAGTCATGAAGGAGCAGCTGGAAAACAAGGGTGGCTACGCGTTGGTTGACCAACCAGACGATGACGTACTGGAGATTTCAGCCATCATTACAGCCATTGCTCCGTCTGCCCCTAAAGATGACAATACTTCTCGCGGCGTCGGCCGTACCCGGGTCTATACCGAAGGTGCTGGCAGCATGTCTATAGCCGTTGCCTATGGTGACTCGGAAACAGGTGAAGTTTTGGGCCTGGCCAAAGACAGTAGAGCAAGCAACAATACAAACTTTGGCATTAACAACAGCGTCACCAACCGTTCTGATGTACGCCGTATGCTGTCCTCCTGGGCCGCCAACATCCGTGTCGGCTTGGACCGTGTTCACGGCAAGCAGTAAATCCCTACTCGAGTGCAGTGAGCCAACTGGCTTACTGCGCTTTTTCTGACATTACCCTCAACTAAGCCTAAAGCCCTCGTAGCCACGGGCGACAACCTCTTGGCACTTTGCCACGTAATCAGGAAAGCCCAACAGAGGCAGAAACACGCGTGGCTTACCAGGAATATTAGCGCCGAGATACCAGGAATTGCAGGTAGGATACAGTGTGCCCTGAGCGACCTCATTGACATGCTCCACCCACGCGTCTTCGGCAGACTGCTCCGGCTCGATCTCACGTAAATCATGCTCACGCAGATAAGCGATCGCATCAGCGATAAATTCCACATGCTGCTCTATGCTGGGCAACATGTTAGTTAACACTGAGGGACTGCCGGGACCTGTCACCATAAAAAAGTTGGGGAAGCCTACAGTTTCCAAACCCAGATAGGTCTTGGGGCCTTCCAGCCACTTGTCTTTGAGCGTACGCCCTTCCCGGCCCCTGATATCGATCCGCGACAATGCGCCTGTCATAGCGTCAAAACCCGTCGCATACACCAGGCAATCAAACTTGTGCTCTGCCACGCTGGTACGCACGCCGGACTCGGTAATTGATTCGACCGGTGTCTCGTTGATATCAACCAGCGTAACATTGTCTCGGTTATAGGTTTCAAAGTAACCACTGTCTGCACACAAACGCTTGCAGAATATCGTTGAGTCCGGCGATAGCTTCTCAGCTAATTCGGGATCATTAACCTTGCTACGTATTTTCTTGCGTACGAACTCAGCTGCCAGGGAATTGGCCTCTTGATCAAGAAAGAGATCTCCGAAGGCTGCACCAAACAACAGGCCACCCTGCTCCCAGTGGCGCTCGAACTGTGCTTCGCGCTCTTCTTCTGTCATCTCCATCGCGAAACCATCATTGCGCGGATGGCGGGCACCAAAACCGATAACCTGTAACTTGTTGCGTTCACGCAGGTCCTCGTAGCGGGCCTTGATGCGCTGAACCAGCTCCGGCGACAGTGGTGCATTCTGTGCGGGAACCGAATAGTTTGGCGTTCTCTGAAACACTGTGAGCTGGCTTGCCTGCTCTGCAATAAGTGGGATCGATTGAATTGCGGATGACCCAGTGCCTATCACACCGACGCGCTTGCCGGTGAAGTCCACAGCCTCGTGAGGCCAACGACCAGTATGATAGACCTCGCCCGCAAAGCTTTCTTTGCCTGGTAGCCGGGGTTCATTGGGCACCGAAAGGCAGCCGGTGGCTGCGATGACAAAACGTGCTTCGCAGCACCGCCCCTCCTCCGTGGTTACCGTCCAGAAACCGGTCTCCTGACTATAAACAGAAGACTGCACACGCGTGCTAAAAGCAATGTCGTCACGCAGCGCAAAGCGATCGGCTACATGACGAGCATAATCAAGAATTTCGGGCTGGCTCGAATAGCGCTCGCTCCACTCCCACTCTTGCTGCAGCGCCTCATCAAACTGGTAGGAATACTCCAGGCTCTCCACGTCGCAGCGAGCACCCGGGTAGCGATTCCAGTACCAGGTGCCGCCCACATCTGTGCCCGCCTCGAAGACTATCGTCGACAGCCCCAGTTGCCGCAAGCGATGTAACATATACATCCCCGCGAACCCTGCGCCAATTACGATGGCATCTCTTCTTTCCATCTTCGTCTCCCACTCCCTCTAACAGGTAATATCCGATCTCGTGGGAGTCTAGTTCATCATCGGGAAACGCGCACCGCATGAGTGAGGAATCAGTATCTATACGACTGGAGAGCTCCAGGTAGTAATCACTCGATCAGGCCCACATTGTTCTTCTCCAGAACCTGTTCTGCTCGATAGCTGGACCTGACCAAAACACCGGATACAACCTCGAGAAAGCCTTTATCCAGGCCCCATTGTCGATACTGCTCAAACTGTTCTGGCGTGACGTAGCGATCAATCGGGTAGTGGTTTTGTGTGGGTTGCAGATACTGTCCCAGCGTAAGAATGTCGACATTGGCAGCGCGCAGATCATCCATCGTCTGAAGAATCTCATCCTCGCTCTCACCCAGGCCCAACATGAGACTTGTCTTGGTGAGTACGGAGGGTCTATGAGCTTTGGCATGCGCGAGGACAACCAGCGTTTGCTGATAGGTCGCGCGAGGATCGCGCACAGGATGCGTAAGACGTTCTACCGTTTCCACATTCTGTGCAAACACCTCTATGCCTGAATCGACAACGGTTTCCACATCCGCCAGCACACCGAGGAAGTCCGGCGTTAATGCCTCCACTGCCGTGCCGGGATTTTCATCTTTGACACGTTTCACACACGCGGCATAGTGTCCGGCACCACCGTCGGGCAGATCGTCGCGATTGACCGAGGTGAGCACCACATACTTGAGTTTCATCAACGCCACTGAGCGTGCCGT
Organism: uncultured Halieaceae bacterium; assembly: GCA_938045215.1. GTDB lineage: Bacteria > Pseudomonadota > Gammaproteobacteria > Pseudomonadales > Halieaceae > CALINF01. The sequence continues at coordinate 3,936 of CALINF010000069.1, forward strand.
ATTGGCGGGTTCTTGCGCATCAAGCCAGCCGTTAGGATTGCCCGTATTGACCGCACAGAATCGACAGGCACGGGTACAGACGTCACCCATGAGCATGATTGTTGCCGTACCGGCACTCCAGCATTCGCTCATATTTGGGCACTTGGCCTCTTCGCAAACCGTGGCAAGCCGATGCTCACGCACGATGGATTTCACGTTCTCGAAGGTGGCGCCGCCGCGCACTTTTATCCGCAGCCAGTCCGGCTTTGGCAAGCGCTCGCCCTGACGCGCAGAGGCCTTGATACCATCCTTGATGGCGGTAATACCTTTGTCGTTGACGAATTTCTCGCCACTAGAGATTTGTACTGCCGGTATCAGATCATCGGACATGGAAACGGAGTCTTGAGGCTACACTGGATGCACAAGTATAACGCATACTGCTCGCAAGTTGCCCGTGACTGGCTGTCAGGCAACGGCCTTGTGCGAGCGATCTTCAATAGCACGTTTCATGGCATAGAAGACCTCCTGTACAGGCACTCTTTCTGCAGCTGACCTGTTGGAGGTTGCGCGAACCGAGTTCCACAGGGCCCTGTCGGACATAAGACTGATAATTTGGTCGGCCATTTCCCTGGCTCCGCTAGCGGCGAGTAAACCACCTGCCCCCTGACTCGCACGATCAAGTGCAATACGGGTAGTAACGGTAGGAATGTTACGCACCAGTGCGTTGACCAGCTTTGCGTCGACATGGTCTTCAAACAGCAGCGGATCCACCGCAATACGACAGTCAGGTGGTGTGATGTCAGGACTGGTATGCGACGTGTGGATAAATATATGGTCGTGCTGCATCGCGATATTCAGCAGGCGCAGATCGGGATCCTTACCCATGAGATGCAGTTCTACCTCTGGATGTAACTCCAGCACCAGCGGTAAAACGCTGCTGATGAGCCAGAGTAGACTGCTGACATTGCGGTTGTCGCCAAGATAACCCACGTAGCCCAATTTCTTGTGAGTGACATTAAACTCAGGGGCTTTTGGCTTATCTCGATGCACCTCAGTCAACGAATAATGCAGCTTGCCAAATGGCACACCCGCGTCCGAAAGTGCTGCAGCATCGCCGTTTTCGGCAAATACCAGATCAACCCTCTCGCATGCCTTTACCTCTTCATGCCTGAATTCGTCAATCGCCAGACCACCGAAAAAGCCAGCAAACAATCTGCGTGGGTTGCGTGCAACTTGCGTAGCGTGAGCGTGATAGGCGGTTCTACCCTGAAAGTCGTCCGGGAGATAATAGAGAGACAGCAGATGATCACAGATGATTAGGTCGTAATCATGACAACGTTGTTGTATCTGACGCTTGAGCGCACGACTCATGCCACCAGACACCGCACCCAACCCGTACCCCCCTGCGCTCTGCCCTGGGGAAGGCTTCAACTGGGCATCTACAGGCTCCAGGATTAAATCCCTCACACCCAGCCCTTCGCAGGCCTTAACCGCGTAGGTACTCTCGCCAGGACCCAAGGCGCAGGCTAAATCGACAGTATAGTTTTGGCAAAGGAGCGACAGCACTCTGCGGGATTTATCGGCTACTGCGTTCCTCCTTGTACGCGGCAACTGTGGACTGATAAACAGAATTTTCATTCGTTCGATTCCAGCGTTGATAGCCCAGCTTACGCTAGTATTAATGCGTCGTCTGTTTTTCTTTATCCAGACGCATATTCTGTATACGGCACTGAAAACGGCCCGGATCTGCGTGCGCTGAAGCCGCCAACCAAATATCCTGATTGTGATTCGTGAATTTCCGTAATGGCCATCACTTTAAACAAGTCAAAGTTTTACCCTTCTAAGCGGTACTTTCTGACTGTACTTTAAACAGCAGCACCAATATCATCCAGAAATTACCTTTATCCTAAAAAAATCAATAATTTATAGGCTATACCTCAACATGAATAAGACCAGGTATTCGCTAACATTGGCGTTTTCATTGGCACTGTCAGGCTGCCAGACAACCCCCCCGGACACCGCCGCCGAACCAGCTGCTTGCCCGACTATCGAACCCGTTGTCTGCCCCGCCTGCCCGGTCATGGCATGCCCGGAACCGGAGATCATCGAAAGAGTTGTCACAGTATGTGAAACTCCGTCACCCATCCAGTGTGAAGCCGGCCCTCTGGAATCTCGTTATCCCATTATTGGAGATCGCGAATTTGCCCTGGTGGAACCTGGTGATCTTGTGCTCGAAGCTCGTATAGACACAGGAGCCGAAACCTCCTCCATCCACGCTGAAGACATTCAACTCATCGAAAAAGATGGCAAGCGGTGGATTCGATTCAACCTGGAGAATCCCCAAACCGGCGCCATAATCCCTCTAGAGCGGCGACTGCATCGACGCATACTGGTAAAAACCAAAGCCGAGGGTGTAGCTGACAGACGCTACGTGGTCAGGATGTGGGTTACACTTGGAGATGCGAGAGTCTGGCTGGATGTAAGCCTGTCTGACCGCGACGACTTCGAGTTTCCATTGCTGATCGGTCGCAACATGCTGGTCGACAACTTTTCCGTTGATGTCAGCAAACACCACACGTTGGCCAAACCCACGACAGAGTCTGAGGAAAACTGAGTATGGTGGCATCGAGAACCCAGATCGGGATTGTCGCCGGCGCTTTGATTACATTTGGTCTGGGACTCACGCTTTACAAGTCGCTAACGCTGGGACTACCGCTTTTACCAGAGCAATACCAGGACGTTTGGACCATCGAATCGAAGATCAGCTTTCAGCCGTCGGAAGGTCCGGTTGAGGTATCTCTCACCTTGCCCCAGGACAGCAATGGCTGGGTTATCCTCAACGAGAATTTCGCTTCGCCTGGATTTGGGTTCACAGTAGCGGAGGACGACCTGGGTAGTCATGCCCGCTGGACCAGGCAACGCGTCGACAAGCCCACCACCGTGTATTACAAGGCTCAGGTTTACGCGCAGTTAGATGAACTCTCAGATCCACAGCAGCCTCCCGTAGTCTCCAAACTGCCCAGGCTGACCGATGAAGTGAAAAGAGGGTTTGAGATCTTCGTCGACAGCCTGCGAGAAAAATCCACCAGCGATGAAAGCTTTGTGGAGCTGCTATTGCAGGCTTTCCTGAATGGGAAAGACAACCAGGAAGTCCAGTTTATTCTGCGCAGCGCGCGCGAGGGCAAGGTAAATGCAATTCTGGATGTGCTCGCCTTTGCCGGCATTCCTGCACACCCGATTCGCGGCGTCCAGCTGGAGGATGGCAGGCGGAGGCAAGTCCTTAGCATGCTGCTCGAGGTTTACAACGGCAGCGAGTGGATTGTATTCAATCCAGCAGATGGCTCATCAGGCTTGCCGCAAGACTTCTATGTCTGGCAGCGAGGCGACAACGCGATACTTACGGTGATAGGAGGAAAAAGGTCCAGCCTTGAGTTCGCGCTGGTGAACAACCGTCTTCCCCTGCGAACTATTGTGAGCATGGAGCAACAGTCGAATCAGTTTGCGCTGCTGGACTTCTCTATTTACGCCTTGCCCATTGAACAACAGGGTAT
>CALINF010000070.1 GCA_938045215.1 uncultured Halieaceae bacterium
TGGCTCATAGGCAGACTTGATGCCTGCCAGTACCTGCCGGGTTGAATCTCCCAGGCTGAGCGTGAGGCGCAGCAGTTTGTCTGCGCCCTCAACCGACTCTGCTGCTACGATTTCTGCAATGCGCAGGTCAACCTTGGCGAAGTCCTCAAACGCGATAGTGTTGTCGTTCTCACTGTGCGCTGGAGAAGTGTTCTCAGGGACACTGGCCTGTGGAGACGCAGCGACAACCTCCTTGCTGGCCTCAATCATTGCTTCAACCTGTTTCGGATCTATCCGGGTCATGAGTGGCTGGAATTTGTTCAGTTTGTGCCCGGTGAGCGGCCCATCCAGCGCAGTCCAGTCTAGTGAGACGTTCAGGAATGCTTCGGCTTTTTCGGCCATCGCCGGCAGTACGGGTTTCAAATACGTCATCAGCACCCTGAACAGATTGATGCCCACGCTGCAGACCGCGTGTACCTGCGCTTCCTGGCCAGGTTCCTTGGCCATGACCCAAGGCTTTTTCTCATCAATGTACTGGTTCGCCCGGTCGGCCAGGCTAACGATCTCGCGGATTGCCTTGTTATAGTCCAGCGACTCAAACAAATTGGCGATGACCTCGCCCTGGTCGATAAACGAACGTACCAGCTCATCTTCAGCACATTCGGTCGTCAATGTATTGTCATACCCCTTGCGAAGAAAGCCTGCACAGCGACTGGCGATATTGACTATTTTGCCAACTACATCCGAGTTTACCCGTTGAATGAAGTCCTCGAGATTCAGGTCAATATCGTCAATAGAGCCGCTTAGCTTGGCAGCGAAGTAATAACGCAGGTACTCGGCATCGAGATGTTGTAAATAGGTGCTGGCGTTGATGAACGTTCCCCGGCTCTTGGACATCTTGGTACCGTTGACCGTGAGAAAGCCGTGCACGTAAACCCCGGTGGGCGTACGCAAACCAGCCGAGTGCAGCATTGCCGGCCAGAACAGGCCGTGAAAATTGATTATGTCCTTGCCGATAAAGTGATACAGCTCGGTGTCACCACCCGGGGTCCAGAATGCATCGAAATCTACGTCATGAGTTTCGCAGTAGTTCTGGAAGCTGGCGATATAGCCGATAGGGGCATCCAGCCACACATAGAAAAACTTGCCCGGCTCTCCCGGAATCTCGAAGCCGAAATACGGTGCATCCCGGCTGATGTCCCATTCCTGCAGTCCGGAGTCAGTCCATTCGCGCAACTTGTTCGCGACCTGAGGCTGTAAGGTGCCAGAGTCGATCCACTGGGTGAGCATGTCGGTGAATTCGGGCAGGCGGAAAAAGAAGTGCGTAGACTCCTTGTCTATCGGTTTTGCACCGGATATCGCCGACGTGGCGTCGATCAGTTCGGCGGGGCTGTACGTTGCGCCGCAGGCTTCGCAGTTATCCCCGTATTGGTCGACGGTTTTACAGCGTGGGCAGGTTCCCTTAATAAACCTGTCTGCCAGAAACAGCTGCTTCTCCGGGTCGAACGCCTGCACAATATCGCGCTTGGCGATGTGATTATTGGCAAGCAGTCGCTGGTAGATGGTTTCACTCCACTCCTGGTTTTCCTTCGAGTGGGTTGAGTAATAGTTGTCAAACCCGATCAAGAAGCCCGCCGAGTCGGCTTCATGTTCCTTTTTTATACTGGCGATCTGTTGCTCCGGGGTAATGCCCAGCGACTCTGCTGTGAGCATAATGGCGGTGCCGTGCGCATCGTCAGCGCAGACATACAGGCAGTTGTGGCCACGCGACCGCTGGAAGCGCGCCCAGATATCGGTCTGCACTTGCTCGAGCATATGTCCCAGGTGTACCGGGCCATTAGCGTAGGGCAGTGCGCTGGTCACCAGGATATTGCGCTGGGGAGTGCTCATTGGATCGCGATCCGTCGATTAAAAAAGGGGCGCTACTATAGCTGTTTTGAGGGGGTATTTCATCCGCTGAAGTCGCCAGAAGCGTCTCGATTACCTGCGCGGCATAGACCATTGTTCAGCGCAGGTTCACTCCTTATACTAGCGCCCCGGCAGTCAAGGTCATCGTGGCCGCTGCACCGACGAGATCTGGCGACTTTCTTAATGAATACGATCAAGCACATTATCGCAATTGCCTCCGGCAAAGGCGGCGTGGGAAAATCGACCACGGCGGTCAATCTTGCGCTGGCATTGCAGTCTTTGGGCGCGCAGGTGGGGCTGCTGGATGCCGATATTTACGGTCCCAGCCAGCAAAAAATGCTGGGTATTGCCGATGACGTCAAGCCAGAGCAACAGGGTGGTCAATTCCTGCTGCCGGTGAAAGCACATGGGCTGAGAACGATGTCGATGGGGTATCTCGCCAATGACCGCACGCCCATGGTCTGGCGCGGGCCAATGGCTGGCGGCGCGCTGGTTCAAATGCTTGAGCAGACACTGTGGGGTGATCTCGACTACCTGGTTATCGACATGCCGCCCGGAACCGGTGATATTCAGCTAACACTGTCTCAGAAAGCCACAGTAGCAGGTGCTGTGATTGTCACCACACCGCAGGATATTGCGTTGCTGGATGCGCAAAAAGGCATCGAGATGTTCCGCAAGGTGAACGTGCCCATTCTCGGCATTATTGAAAATATGGCTGTCCATGTGTGTTCGCAGTGTGGGCACGAAGAACATATATTTGGCGCTGATGGTGGCCAGCGTATTGCGCAGGACTATGGCGTGCCACTGTTGGCAAGCCTGCCATTGTCGCTGGCGATTCGCGAGCAGACCGATGCGGGTAATCCTACCGTGGTCGCCGAACCTGCATCTGCGGCGGCAGCCAGCTATCTTGATGCCGCCAGGGCGATCCGCGACACGCTTGAGAGCTCAGTACAAGAGGGCGCGAGCAGTTTCCCCAATATCAGCATGTCAGATGACTAGCCCGGACAAGTAATCCGAACAACTCAGTTAAAACCGATAGCGAGACAGATTTTGAGCATAAAAGCAGACAAATGGATTCGCCGCATGGCGGAGCAAAACGGAATGATCGAGCCGTTCGAGCCAGGTCAGGTCAGGAGCGATAGCGATGGCGAGCGTCTTATTTCCTACGGCACCTCAAGTTATGGCTACGACGTGCGCTGCTCTGATGAATTCAAGGTCTTTACGAACATCAACTCCGCTACCGTGGATCCCAAGGGTTTTGATGAAGGCAGTTTCGTTGATGTTCAAAGCGACGTCTGTGTGATTCCACCGAACTCGTTTGCACTGGCGCGAACTGTGGAATATTTCAGAATTCCTCGTAACGTATTGACCATCTGCCTGGGTAAGTCGACCTACGCCCGCTGCGGCATTATCGTCAATGTCACGCCGCTGGAGCCGGAATGGGAAGGTCATGTCACGCTCGAATTTTCCAATACCACCACTCTGCCTGCCAAGATATATGCAAATGAAGGCGTGGCACAGATGTTGTTTTTCGAGTCGGACGAGGTATGTGAGGTAAGCTACAAAGATCGTGGGGGGAAATATCAGGGACAGCGCGGCGTGACCTTGCCCAAGGCCTGATAGCGGCCTGTCACGCTTCTGGCTGGCCGCGCAGTAAAACGTTTACTGTGCTGACGGCAGTGCCTGGCCGTTGATATCAGCGCTCACCAGATTCACTTCAACGGGCCTGCCGTCTTCGATGTGCACTGTTCTTACCATGAGGTAATCCCAGTCCGGGGCGATCCAGGTATCGGACTTACGATCGGCATCGTCGTGCAGCCGTTCAAAATGCAGAGTATCGACGGGGCCCATGGGGGTCTGCAGAGTCTCCTCGCCGCGGTAGACCAGTTGATAGTCTTTTATGCGCTTGCCGTCGGCAATGCGCAAAACCACATCTTCCTTCGGAGTGGGGTCATTGATCAGCATCAGGCGCAGCTGTTCCTGTTGGCTCATTCGGTCCAGCGTGCCAGGAGAGTAGGGCAGCTCATACCATTCTTTTTTGTACAGGCTGCGTATGATCTCCGATCCCGGCGTAAAGTGTACTTCCCGTCGGCGGTTGACGAGCCCGGTTCCCTGATACACATAGGAGCGGGGTATTATTCGGTCGTTATCCACTTTGAATACACTCACTTCGTGAAACCCAAAAACGAGAATCTTACCGCCATTGGTGAGAGTGTAGTTCCCCTGTGCGTCCTGTTTGAGTTCTCGATTGAGTGTGAGGCTCATGCCTCGTGTTTTTGTGGTGTATTGCGCGGAGTAGGGCTCCAGAAGACGAAAAGCGCCGTCTTTCTGCAGCGGGACACTCTGATCCTGCGAACCGACAGATGCTGCCTGGCAAATGCTGGTTGCAATCGCCAGAACTGCGACGATTAGCGCAGCTCTATTGGGTATGGCTAGCATAGTCTATTCCCGTGGGCCCCAGCGCTTTTCCATTGAGCCAGGCCCTGCCATCTTTCAGGGTTAATTGCTCATCGACAAACCAGCTCGCTGCCAGAGGGTAGATGCTGTGTTCTTGTGAGATAACGCGCGACGCAAGCGTTTCCGCCGTGTCATCTGGTTCTATGGGCACCCGCGCTTGCAATATGGGTGGCCCGCCGTCCAGTTCTGGTGTCACAAAGTGCACGGTGACACCGGCTTCACTGTCGCCCGCGTCCAGGGCGCGCTGATGTGTGTTTAGTCCGGGATATTTTGGCAGCAAGGAGGGGTGGATGTTTAACAGTCTGCCCGCATAGGGTGAGATGAATGTCGGTGTCAATATCCGCATGAATCCTGCCAGGATCACCAGGTCCACGCGATGTTCCTGCAAGCACGCCACCAGAGCGGCATCAAATTCTTCACGTGAAGCGAATAATCGGTGATCAACCGTTTGGGTAGCGATGCCGGCCGCTTCGGCGAGTTCAAGGCCCGCAGCATTGGGGTTATTGCTGATTACAACGGCGATGTCGGCGTTCAGCTGCTGCTTCGCGCAGGCTTGAATGAACGCCTGCATGTTGGACCCGCGACCGGAGATCAGAATGCCCAGCCGCTTTTTGCTTGCAGGGCTCACGACCTGAATGTCACCTCGTTTGTGCCTTCGGTGATTTCACCAATGACCCATGCCGACAAATCCTGACCCCGCAGCAGTTCAATAGTGGCCGCTGCATCGGCTGCTGCAACGCAAATGACCATGCCCACGCCACAGTTGAATGTTCGGTACATTTCCTCCTGTTGCACGTTGCCCTGCTGCTGTAGCCAGTGAAACACTGCAGGCCAGTCCCAGCTGTCGGTATCGATGCGGGCGTTGCAATTGTCCGGCAGCACGCGTGGCAGGTTTTCCAGCAGACCGCCGCCGGTGATATGCGACAAGGCCTTGACTTCAATCTGTTTGAACAGTGCAAGTAGCGGTTTGACGTAAATCGTAGTGGGTGCAAGCAGGGCTTGCGCCAGAGTGGTGTCACCCAGAGCATCTGTAAGGTTGGCGCCACTCACCTCGAGTATCTTGCGTACGAGCGAGTACCCATTCGAGTGTGGTCCGCTGCTGGGCAGGCCAATCAGTACGTCGCCGTCAGTGACCGACAGGCCGTCGATGATTTTGGATTTTTCTACGACGCCTACACAAAAACCCGCAAGATCGTAATCCTCGCCTTCATACATGCCTGGCATCTCGGCGGTTTCACCACCAACCAGCGCGCAGCCTGCCAGCTCACAGCCCCTGCCGATACCGGTCACCACATCGGCAGCAGTGTCTACGTTCAGGTTGCCGGTGGCATAGTAGTCGAGAAAGAACAGCGGCTCAGCGCCTGCAACCACCAGATCGTTGACGCACATGGCGACCAGATCGATACCAATGGTGTCGTGAATGCCCAGGTCCATAGCCAGGCGCAGCTTGGTGCCCACGCCGTCGGTTCCCGAGACCAGCACTGGCTCACGATAGCCGGCGGGAATTTCGCAGAGCGCACCGAACCCTCCAAGTCCACCGAGTACTTCCGGCCTGGTGGTCTTTCTGGTCACGCCCTTGATGCGCTCAACCAGTGCGTTCCCGGCATCGATATCGACGCCGGCATCCTTGTAGCTTAGTGACGGCCGGTCAGGCGTGTTGCTCATGGGGTTTCCCGTAGGCGAGTGGCGACTAATTGCGAGCTGCGCATTCTAGCCTGATTGGTTGCTTACTTCATCATGACCGGTATTTTTGCCAGTTCTCTTGTGTCACGGCACGCGAGGTTATGGTGCGCGAGAGGGTGCTGGTACACTGTGTAGCCACGTTCATTGGAGAGGCGACGTGTTGCGTTCCCTTGCTCTTAGTTTTCTGATCCTGCTGCCGGCGCTGGCAGTGCCTGCGCGGGCAACCGTGGTGAGTGATCTATACGAAGCCAGCGTACCAGTGGAGCAGAGCAGCGATGCCGCGCTGAGCGAAGCGGCGCGCAGGGCACTGTCGCAGGTGTTTGTGAAAGTGTCTGGTTCCAAAGCGGTACTGTCCTATCCTGATGTGTCAGCGGCGCTGGGCAAGGCACGTAGCTATGTTCAGCAGTATGCGTTTGTGGTCGATGACGGCAATTTACTGGCGCGATTCGAGTTTGATGCAGCAATCGTCTCCAGGATCGTCACTGATGCTGGCGCGCCACTGTGGACTGCCAACAGGCCCGAGGTGTTGCTCTGGCTGGTGGTGGATACCGCGCAGGGGCGACGGTTTATTACCGCCGAGAATGATCCGGAACAGGTTGCTTTGTTACGCGAGGCCTTTAATCAGCGCGGTGTGCCAGTGAGGTTGCCACTATTTGACCTGACCGATACTGCAGCGCTGACCCCCGATCAGGCCTGGAGCCAGTCCAGTGCTGCCTTGCGGGCCGCTTCAGCGCGCTATGGCGTTAGCGAAATTCTAGGTGGGCGCGCGGCAGCGCTTTCTACGGGCAATTGGGTGGGGGACTGGACTTATCTTACAGACACCTATCGCCTCGATCGCTCTATCACCGCCAGTGACGACGCCGCATTTGTCCGTGACGGCGTTGCCA
>CALINF010000071.1 GCA_938045215.1 uncultured Halieaceae bacterium
GAGTCTCTGCTGGTGAGTGCGCAAAACGAAGAGCTCTACGAGATTGCTCAGGAAGGCTATCTGTCTGTGGCGGGTAAAGACGTTGAACTGAGTGACGAGCAACGCGTACTCACTGAGCACTACGCCGGTGAAGTCGCTGCGCTAGTACCACAAATCATTGAATTGGTGAGTGAGGCATTGACGGTTGCAGGTAAGTCACTCGACATTGCGCTCACCGGTGTGTTTGGTGAGAACAGCGAATTGTCCTCTAGCCCCGCGAAGGCGATTGAGGAGGCGAGAGTCGCTTTCCTCGCCACTGCCAGACCCGAGGAGGGCGTCTACCGTCTGGTGTCTGAAGACTATGAGGGCTTTGGTGAAAATCTGGAGGCTGAGCTGGAGGGGGCAGTTGGTGAGGCGATGGGCGCGATGATGAGTCAAATGGGTTCCGCCATGATTAATGGTGAAGGCTCGTTTTTGGAGAAGATGGAAGCCTTCGGTGAACGAATGGAACTGATTGGCGAGGAGATCGAGGCGTCTGCGTCGGTGCTGGAAGGCACTGGCGAAGCGCTCTGCCAGGATATGCTCAAAATACGCACGCTGGAGCGCGAGATGATCGTGGCAGTGCCAGCACTAGAGGGCTATTCGCTGTTTGAATGAAAGGAGTGACGGCCATGGTGTGTTGCTCGTTAATCGTCTTGCACACGGCCGCGCAATTGTTTGGTCCGACTGTGACGGGTTTTACCGTCCAGTCGTTTGCGCTGCGATGAGCGCGTAGGTTTTGTGGCCACGCGTGCGCGGGGCACATGAGTGACTGAGCGCACCAGTTCCTGCAATCGCCGCAGGGCATCCTCACGATTTTTCTCTTGCGTTCTGTAACGCTGCGCCTTGATAACGATCACACCATCGCGTGTGATCCTTTTGTCCCTTAGCAGCATCAGTCTCTGTTTATAGAATTCAGGCAGGGAAGACTGCACGATATCGAAGCGCAAATGAATCGCCGATGACACCTTGTTAACGTTCTGCCCGCCAGCGCCTTGCGCACGTACTCCCTGCATGTCTATCTCGCCTTCTGGAATAGACACATTATTGGAAATGATCAGCATACTTGCGCGCTTTTAATAATTGCAGTTGATCTGATTACAGTCAGCGTTAGCGGTTTCGTCCCAACTGCTCGTGAGCATCCACCCACTCATTTTTGCGTGTCTTGCGATCCACGCGGGTGGCTGCGCTCAGCGAGAGCTCACCAGCCACTACCAACCCCGCCGCGATTTCCGCTAATTTCAGCGCTTTGCCTGCGCCAAAGCAATCCATTATCTGCAGACACTCACGCTGGGTAGGCAGACTCGTGCCACCACCGTAAGTTGCGAGAATTAGCGCGGGCAGGGTAATAGAGTAATACAGGCTACCGTCACGGTTGAGTTTGTTGTACACCGTGCATTGATTCGACTCGCCAATATTGGCGATATCCTGTCCGGTGGCCAGATACAGCGCAGCCAGGCCATTGGCAGGGTGTGCGGCATTGTTGGATGAACTGCTGAGAAACGCACTCATGGTGCTGATGCCCTGCCCGTAATGCATTTGCTGAGGCGACATTCTAAGGTTGCGCTGCATTACATCTTCGGGGATCGTGATCTCTGCAGTGACACGTCGGCCACGCCCCTTGAGCATATTCACAGCGGAGGTCTTTTTTTCGGTATCAAAGTTACCTGACAGTAGATAGTGTTGCATTTGTGGCTGCTGCTTGGTTATCCATTCGCAGGCAACAAATGTGGCGCGGCTGGTCATGTTCTGGCCGGCAGCATCGCCCGTAGAGTAGTCAAAGCGGGTAAAGATCATGTTGTGGGCATGGTAGTGCTCAATTTCATTGAGTTTGCCCACCGATGTGGTGGATTCGGCAACCGCCTTGATTTCGTCGTAGTTGTCGTCCAGCCAAATACCAAAGTCCCGTGCCTGACGGGCGTCCTTGAAGACGAACACGGGCGCGCGTTGCATTACTTCACCAGAAACTGTTGTCTTGACGCCGCCGCTCTCTCGGATTACGCGCATTCCCCGGTTATAGCTTGCCAGCATGGTGCCTTCTACTGTGGCCATAGGGACGTAGAACTCGCCCTTGGCATGTTCGCCGTCTACAAGCAGTGGTCCTGCCAGACCGATGGGGACTTGAGCCACACCAAAGATGTTCTCAATATTTCCCGACATGTCATTGGGATCAAAGGAGTACTGCTTTGTGTGATTTAGCTCCGCGGGTGTGTGGGTTTGGATAAAATCCTGTCGCGCCTTGATTATTTCCGGAGAGTAGTCGTTATCGCTGTCACGTGGAATCTTGGGGCTCACAGGTATTTTCCTTGTGTCGTTTGCAAGTTTTGGTGCACAAACCTACTCGTCTGGCGGGGTCTGGTCAACGATTGCTGGCTGCGGGTGTCAGATGCGCTGGTCGACCCCTAGACGTAGGTTACAGCGCCGCCATCGATACGAATGTTTTGACCGTTGATGAAATCTGCTCGCGGGCTACACAGAAATGTAATCAAGTCCGCCACTTCGTCTCGCCGCGCGATGCGCCCACATGGATTGGGGAAGTCAGTCTCAACCACTTTCCGTTCAATGGTTTTCCAATCTTCACCCCAGCCCTCTCTCTGCGCCTTCTTGCGGTATCCTGCCTCCAGTTCGGGTGTGCGGATCAAGCCTGGTGAGACGGTGTTGACGGTTACACCTGAGCCGCTCAATTCCTTTGCCAGGCTGACACCCATTGTGGCGAGCGCGCCCTTGGCGGCGTAGTACGCAGGCATGATATTGTTTGGCTGATGCGAACCAATAGTGCCCACATTTAAAATTCGTCCCCATCCTTTTTCTCGCATGGGCTGCATAAGTCCCTGGGCCAGTCGTGCAGCGCTAAGCACGTTGATCTGGTACATCTGCAGCCACTTGTCGGTGTCGCTATCGCGCCAGTTGTGCCGGTCTGTCGTACCATAATTGTTCACGAGTATGTCAATCACCGCGTTGTGTGCTTCCAGTTGCTCCAACAATGATCGCGCTCCATCGGCGGACGTAATGTCTCCTTGCAGGCATCCAACCTGCGGCGAAATACTGTGGCGAATAACAGTAGCGCCCTCACGCGCCAGAGACTCGGCGATAATCTGACCCGTACCCCGGTTTGCTCCGGTTACCAGTACCGTTTTGCCTGTGAGTTCAAGATCCATGTGGGTGGTTTCCTTGTTGTCTGGTGGGCCAGCGATGAATCGGTGTTTTCTGCTTGGACACCGATGAGTGTAGCAAATCGTGGACGGCAAAATTGTCGTGTTAGTCGGATACTGCTAGGCTTGCCGCTTTCTCTGATTGGGTCTTTCTATGAATTACGTTAGTGCCGGAGCGTGCGCTGCTGCGATCATGCTCTCTACGATTTATTCAACAGCTGTCACGGCGCAAGAGCACGGCTTGTCCAAGGCAACCATCGAGCAAGCTCGCACACTGCGCGATGCAGCAATGGCCGGCAGCAGTGCTTATACCATTGTCGAGTCGCTGACTACCGAAGTAGGGCCACGGCTGGCGGGTTCGGAGGCCGAAGCCAGAGCCAGAGATTGGGGTAAAGCCAAGCTCCAGTCCTTGGGTTTTGAAAATGTACGCATAGAAACGTTTGAGATGGAAACCTGGGAGCGTGGTGAGGAGCTTGCGAGCCTGGTTTCTCCATTTCCCCAGCCATTGATGATTACTGCCCTTGGAGGCTCGGTTGCAACACCGCCGCAGGGACTGGAAGCAGAAGTGGCGATTTTCGAAAGCCTGGATGCACTTGAAGCGGCCGCTCCAGGAAGCCTCGAGGGTAAGATCGCGTATGTGGGTCATGCCATGCAGGCAACTCAGGACGGCAGTTCATACGGCTTTTACGGCAGACTTCGACGTGAGGGAGCGAGTATTGCTGGCGCTCGTGGAGCGCTGGCCATCATGATTCGCTCTATCGGGACTGATAATCATCGGATGCCACATACTGGCCAAATGCGCTATAGCGAAGATGCACCGCGCATTCCTGCAGCTGCATTGTCCAATCCTGATGCTGATCAGATAGAGCGGATTGCGCAGCGTGGCAAGCCGATCCGTGTACAGCTCACGTTGACACCACGTTCGGTTGGAACGCGAACAAGTGGCAACGTCATCGGTGACATAGTGGGCTCGGAGCGCCCGGAAGAAATTGTCATAATTGGCGGACACCTTGATAGCTGGGACCAGGGAACCGGGGCTGTCGATGACGGCGCCGGTATCGGTATTGCAACCGCGGCAGCCAAGGCCATTCTCGACAGCGGCAAGCGTCCTCGACGTACGATCCGCGTGATCTACTGGGGCGCAGAGGAGGTGGGGTTACTGGGTGGCTCGGCTTATCTGGAAGCACACCGTGGCGAGCTTGAGAATCACATTATTGGAACTGAAAGTGACTTCGGCGCAGGCAGGGCGTGGCAGATGACTGCTCAGGTCTCGAAAGAGGGGCAGGCGGTTGTTGATCTCATTGGCCAGTTGGTAGCGCCCATTGGCATTGCCCGAGGCAGCATGGATAAACCCGGCGCAGGTCCTGATTTGACACCGATGGTGCGAGCCGGGCTGCCGTCTTTCCGCTTCGTCCAAAATGGCA
>CALINF010000072.1 GCA_938045215.1 uncultured Halieaceae bacterium
AGGCGATCTTCGAGTCGATCTCTGGCCTCACAACAACGGGGGCTACCGTCATTACCGGCCTGGACACCCTGCCACGCTCAATATTGCTTTATCGCCAGTTACTACAGTGGCTGGGAGGTATCGGTATCATTGTGGTGGCCGTAGCGGTTTTGCCCATGCTTGGCATCGGGGGCATGCAGCTGTATCGCGCAGAAACACCCGGGCCGTCCAAGGACAGTAAACTCACTCCGCGCATCACCGGCACTGCCAAAGCCCTGTTCATTGTGTACGCCGCGCTTACGGCTGTCTGTGCGCTGGCCTACTTCGCGGCGGGTATGTCTGGGTTCGATGCAATCTGCCATGCCTTCTCTACCGTGGCTATTGGTGGCTTTTCAACACACGACGCAAGCATGGGCTATTTCAACAGCAACATCATCCTGCTCATCTGTACATTGTTTATGGTGATCTCAGCGATTAACTTCGGATTGCACTTTCTGGTGTGGAGGCGTCGCTCTCTCGCTATTTACCCCAAGGACTCCGAAACACGATTCTTCCTTGGTGTCGTGCTTATCTGTGTCGCTGTCACCTGCACCTACCTGATCCTGAGTGGCACACTCAGCCCCTCCGACGGTCTTATACACGGGGTATTTCAGGCAGTATCCATTACCACTACCACCGGCTTCTCAACACAGGACTTCGCCTACTGGCCCACGTTCTTGCCGATCATGTTGCTGATGTTTTCCTTCATGGGCGGTTGTGTAGGCTCAACCGGGGGCGGCATCAAAGCAATGCGCCTGATGCTGATTTTCAAACAGGGTGTGCGAGAACTTAAACAGCTGGTGCACCCCGCTGCCATCATCCCCTTGAAGGTTGGCAAGCGACGCGTGGAAGCCACCGTCATCAGTGCTGTCTGGAGTTTCTTTGCGGTTTATATGTGGGCTTTCCTTGGTATTATGCTGGTATTGATGGCAACGGGCCTTGATTTCACCACTGCGTTTTCGGCAGTCGCGGCCTCAATGAATAATCTGGGGCCAGGCTTGGGGGCTGTCGCTAGCAACTACAGCAGTATCTCAGACCCGGCCAAGGCCATCCTGTGTTTTGCGATGCTGCTGGGGCGGTTAGAGGTTTTCACCCTACTGGTACTGTTCACGCCGGCGTTTTGGCGTCGCTAGCGCAAACCCCGTGATTTGTTAATCATCTCGTACGCCGCCTGAATCTCCTGGGATTTCTCGGTAGCAACCTTCACCATATCTTCCGGTACGCCACGGGCAATCAGCTTGTCCGGATGATTCTCGCTCATGAGCTTACGGTAGGCTCGCTTGAGATCCTTATCCGACACTGCCGGCTCGATGCCCAGCGCTGCATAGGCATCGTCCAGCCCCGTACCCGGTTGCGCACGGAAACCGGACTGACCGTGGAAATGGGTCTGCGCCTGGACCATACGAATCAGCTGCTCCAACTGTGCTTCGCCAAAGCCCATCAGCGATGCGACGCGCGACAATGCGCCACGCTCGGCATCAGCGATCTCATGGTCAGCCAGTGCGAGCGATATCAAAAACAGCAGCAGGGTTTGCTGCAGTTGGCGCTGCGGACCGCAGATTTCAAGAAACGCGGACAATGTTGGCTCCGGCTCAAAATTAGCTGCAGACCCTGTGCGAAATAACTCAATCGCCCGCTCGCGCTGCTGTGCACTCAGGCCCATCTGGGTAAAGATGGCTTCCGTATGGCTGATTTCCTGCTGCGATATTCGGCCATCGGCCTTGGCGAGATACCCCAGAAGCAGAAAGGTCGTTTCAAAAAAACTGGTCTTGATTCGCTCGATGTTTTCAGGCGATGCAAATTGCAGGGTGCGCATCAGCCCTTTGTCGAACGCGTGCCCGACAAAGATCCCGACTATCAGGCCGATAACACCGCCTACCAATAGCCCAATTGCGCCTGCGACCAACTTCCCGTAAATCATCAAATCACCAACCCTTTAACTCGACGGAAAGTCCGCCTCTATAAATCATCATAAACACCGGGACCGTTTCTCGGCCGCACGCGAAAGCGTTTGTATACCCACTGATACTGCTCAACACACTGTCGAACGCAACTCTCGACCCCTCGATTGAGCGCTGCCAGAGACACCGCCAGGTCTTCGTCATAGATATCGGGCTCAGCGTCCTGATACCTGATGTCAAAGCCGCCGGGCACCCGTCGGGCGAAACCGAAGACAACCAACGCGCCTGTGCGACGGATCAGTTTGCTAGGCAGTGTGGGGGTGAACGCCTCTACACCAAAGAACAGGCTGTTCTGACCCGCAGTAACATCAGAGGGAGCCTGATCGGGGAGAATGCCCGAGATATCACCGCGCTTCACACTTTTCAACAAACTCGCCAAACCACGAGCATCTGTTGGCACCAGCGTTGCGCCGCTGCGCTCGCGAGCCCTCTTGATCATTTTCCCCAGCCCGGCCAGCTTGGGCGGCTCATAAAGGGATACGAGGTTGCCAAGCGTTCCCACATGCAGCCCGACAACCTCCCAGTTCCCAAGATGGGGCGCCAGCACAATGACTCCTCGCCCGGACGCCACCGCTTCACTGATTTTCTCCTGCCCCTCACAGGACACGATGAGGCTCTGCACATGTGCGGTACTGCGTAACCAAACGTGGCCTGACTCAGCCATCAGCTCTGCCGTCGCAATGAGGCTATTTTTGGCCAGTGCCTGCTGCTCAACTGCCGGCAGTTCGGGAAACGCCAGAGCAATGTTGCGCTCTGCGACTTTGCGGCTGCGACCACCTACAGGCCAGTACACCAACGCCAGGCCTCTGCCCAGTGCACGCGTAACGGAAAGTGGTAAATAGGCGCAGAGTGTCAGCAGTACCCGTATGAGAACTACTTTGAGAACATCCATCGAAGGAATCCCTGTTCGGGAGAGACCGTATATTGCGCGTATTATGCCGTCAAAAGAGCCTGTATAATAGCCGCCTTTTTGCGCGTCCCTACAGGAAAAACAGGAAAAGCCGTGTCATCTAAACAGAGTAAACCGCTTAGCTTCCAGGAGCTTATCATGCGGCTCCAACAATTTTGGGCCGCCCAGGGTTGCGTCGTGTTACAGCCATTGGATATGGAGGTGGGTGCAGGAACATTTCACCCAGCGACCTTTTTGCGCGCTATAGGCCCCGAGTCGTGGAATGCGGCCTATGTACAGCCCAGCCGCAGGCCAACCGATGGTCGCTATGGCGAAAACCCCAATCGCCTGCAGCATTACTACCAGTTTCAGGTGGTCATGAAGCCCTCGCCGGCGGCATTCCAGGAACTCTACCTGGAGTCTCTGGCACAACTGGGAATCGACAGCACCGTACATGACGTGCGGTTTGTTGAAGACAACTGGGAGTCTCCTACATTGGGCGCCTGGGGCCTGGGTTGGGAAGTCTGGCTCAACGGTATGGAAGTTACGCAGTTTACCTATTTCCAGCAGGCAGGCGGCCTGGAATGCTTCCCCGTCACCGGCGAAATCACCTACGGGCTGGAACGTATTGCAATGTACCTGCAGGGAGTCGACAGCATTTACGATCTGGTATGGACGTCGGGCTCCAATGGCACTGTGACCTATGGCGACGTATTCCACCAGAACGAGGTGGAGATGTCGCAGTACAACTTTCAAGAGGCTGATGTCCCCTACCTGTTCGGGTTCTTTGACCATTGCGAGGGAGAGGCTCTAAGGCTGGTTGAAAAGAACCTGCCACTACCGGCATACGAAATGGTTATGAAAGCCTCACATGCATTTAACTTGCTCGATGCCCGGCACGCCATCTCGGTAACCGAGCGACAGCGGTACATTTTGCGGGTACGCACACTCGCCAGGGCAGTTGCGCAGGCCTATTTTGATGCCCGCGCGGCGCTGGGTTTCCCACTGGCGGAGGATTCTTCACGAAATGAAGTCCTTGCTCGACTGCAAGCAGAGGCGACCAAATCATGAGCACAGACACACTTTTAGTTGAACTGGGTACCGAGGAGCTCCCCCCCAAATCGCTGAAAGCGCTGGGCCTTGCGTTCCGCGATGGCATTCTGGCTGGCCTCAAAGATCGCGGGCTGGCACACGGAGAGAACGAATGGTTTGCCTCGCCACGACGTCTGGCGGTACTGATTCAAAATGTTGCGCTGCAAGCCGACGATAAGACTGTCGAGCTACTGGGACCGCCGGCAGATCGCGCTCGCGACGATGAAGGCAACTGGACGCCCGCCGCCGCGGGCTTCGCTCGCAAGCAGGGGGTCGCCCCGGAGGACCTGATTGAGATCGATACGCCAAAAGGTGCCCGCATCGGTTTGCGTCAACATGAAGCCGGCATCACCTGCAAAGAATCACTCAATGCTGTTATCAGCGAAAGTATCGAGGCACTCCCCATCGCCAAGCGCATGCGCTGGGGCGCCAGCCGCGCGGAGTTTGTGCGTCCCGTTCACTGGATAGTTGCAATGCTGGGTACAGACACTGATCACGGTGAGATTCTGGGTATTCCCACAGGCAATCAGACTCGCGGTCACCGTTTTCACAGCTCAGGGCTTATCACCCTTGCCGCCCCAGAGCAGTATCGGGATGCACTGATCAATGCAAAGGTTGTCGCCTCGTTCGAACAGCGTCAGGCCATGATTCGCGACCAGATTGAGGTAGAAGCCAGCGCACTTGGCGCTACGGCGGTGATCGACTCCG
>CALINF010000073.1 GCA_938045215.1 uncultured Halieaceae bacterium
GGTGCAATATTTGCCGGCACGCCTGCCACTGACCTCGAAAATATTTCCGATTCGTGGTACACGTTGGAAGGACTCGATCCGCTGGGCGCACGAGATGGGATGCTCGCGGCCACCTTCGATATTTATGTCGGAGAGGCAGATCCCTCCAATCCTCTTCTGTCACCTGTCAACGGCGACCTGAACGGTTTCCCGCCTACGTTACTAATCTCTGGTACGCGGGACCTATTGCTCAGTGACACCGTGCGGATGCACCGCGCGCTGCGGAGCGCTGGGGTGGAAGCGGATCTCCACGTCTATGACGGGCAAACGCACGCCGACTATTTACAGAACCTGATGCACTACGTGCCCGAGTCGGAGGATGCTCAGAGAGAGTTGTACGAATTCTTTGACAAGCATCTCGATTAGCAGGAAGTATTGTTCCACTGGGAAACACACCCTTATATTTCCACATACGGGGGCGAACGCTCACCTCTGGCACCTAAACACTGGTCACGATAATAAAATTCAAGGTTGGCGCGGCTGCAAAGAGGTGAAAGCGGACATTTGCACTCTTAGCCAATAAATGCCTCCAATGCCTGCGTTCGCCTGGTAGCGGCCCTTTTGGGCTGTACTGGATTTTACGTAGACAGGGGCGCTGATGAACAACTTGGATTTGATCTTGTATGACAATGATTCGCATTGATAGGCTGTTACGTACCATGAAAAAATCAGCGATAAAAATTGTCCTTACGTTAATGCCCATATTGCTACTGGGCTGTGCCCAGGGTCGGGTAGATGTTCTAGATAAAGACGGAAATATAATCGGGTCTTGTACGGCTGACTTCAGCTTTCACTGGTACGGCGCGCAGGATTCCGTGGATTACATTCTGTATCTTTGCGCCAGGGACAATGTAGAAAGGGGTTACAAGATCTCTGATGAATCTATTCTGGCCAAAGATTATTCTATTCCAGAGCCGCCTAACGGAGAAAAGTGGAACAAAAAATCAGCCAAAGATCAGTTTTCAAAGAAGTTAATTTCCGAAGAGAAATATGGATACATATTGGCTTCTATTGAATTCCGGTACTGGCAGAAGCTGGATGAAGCAGAAGAGCAATTGCTACAGTCTGAAATCACGCAAGTGGAGTATAAAAATCTTGTCCGAGAGGCTAAGGCTGAGTTCGATGGTACGGAAGAAAATGGATAGCAATGCGAACTTTTCGAAGCCGATGTCGAGGCTCTCTAATGTCTCCTATGAGGTGTTCTGAGACGTCGCTAGAGACTATTTTGCCTAAATCAGGAAAGGTGGCGTATTCTCTGCGGAAGCTAATGCCGCAAGGCGAAAGGGGTAAATCATGACTGACCCAATATCCATCTTTTTTGATGCTTGGCGACTTGAATCCTCTGGTGAGAGACTCAGTCAGATTGCTACTGCTGTGACCAAAAGTATCGAGTGCGATGACCCGCGCACGCAGCAAACCCTAAAAGGCATCAACGCATTATGTGATTACGTTGGGATGTTTGCCGCGAATGCCCCGGGTTGGTCTGCCACGGTAGTCGGTACCGATACCACTGCTGGAGTCACCCGCGCCACCGTGGCCTTCGGCGGTAAGGGGCCAGAGGGCCATGAGGTGACGCAGATCGGCCAGTACTTTGTCGAAACCGAAGGTAATCTGATATCTCGAATGGTTGGCTTCGTAGGCACTGGCTCCCCGGAATGATTCTCTCTGATATGCACTGACCGCCTCCGAGCAGTCAGCGTCAAAATATTCAGCCGATGTCTTTATCCATATACTGGGCTGGTGGGGCCAACCGATATTCAGGAGATTAATCAGGGCTATGTTCGATCACGTTGTATTTGGGGTCAGCGACTATGCAGCGAGCAAGGCCTTTTTCCTCAAGGTACTCGAGCCGCTGGGTGTGGCTATAGTCTCAGAGGGGCCGCTGGGCGTTGAGCTTTGTCGCCCCGATGACAAAGCATCGCTGTGCATACGTCGAGTCGAAGAGGCGGCAACGCATTTGCACCTGGCCTTCAAGGCTGAAAATCGAGGGCAAGTCGAAAGCTTCTATAAGGCGGCTATCGAAGCTGGAGCTAAAGACAACGGTGCACCTGGCCTTCGCCCGACATACCATTCAAACTACTATGCTGCATTCGTGATTGGTCCGGATGGACACAATATCGAAGTGGTTTTTCATGAGCCTGAGGTCTAGCAGCCAGTTAGGCTGTCCTCTGCCAAACGTGGTGTGACTTCCTTAACCGTCAAACAAGACAGTAAGCAGACGGTACCATCGCGGGCTACGCCGTAAATCTTACGTCTTCTATTACCAGCGCGGGTCCATTAGAATGCGCGCCGGTTATCAAATTGGTCACCAAGAACAGAGATCGTTTACGGAAGATTGAAAATCCGTTATAGATCAAAGCACTACAATCTTCACGTGGCCTTTGGTAGGGGTCACCACTGACAAAGGAAAAGCTCATGCCTTCTATTACCTTGCCTGACGGCAGCCAACGCTCTTATGACAACCCCATCAGTGTGCACGATGTTGCCGCCGATATTGGACCCGGACTGGCCAAAGCCGCACTGGCCGGTGTTGTGGATGGAGCAGAAGTAGACACCTCGTACCTCATCGAATCCGACGCATCGCTTGCGATTATCACTGAGCGTGATGAAGCCGGCCTTGAGGTGATACGGCACTCTACAGCCCACCTGATGGCGATGGCCACTCAGCAGCTGTTTCCGGGTGTGCAGGTGACGATTGGGCCGGTGATTGAAGATGGCTTTTTTTACGATTTTGCGACCGGCAACAACTTCGCTCCAGAAGATCTCGAGAAGATCGAGAAGCGTATGGAAGAGATCGTAGCCGATGACCTGCCGGTTGAGCGTATCGTTTGCTCCCGCGAAAAGGCCATCGAGATGTTTCGCAATATGGGCGAACGCTACAAGGTGCAGATAATTGAGGAGTTGCCCGAAGGCGAGGAAATCTCGGTGTATCGGCAGGGTGCGTGGATGGATCTGTGCCGTGGCCCACACGTGCCCAGTACGGGCAAGCTCAAGGCCTTCAAGTTAACCAAGGTTGCCGGTGCGTACTGGCGCGGTGATTCCAACAACAAGATGCTGCAGCGTATCTACGGCACCGCTTGGGCGAACAAGAAGCAGCTCAAGCAATATCTCAATCGTATTGCTGAAGCCGAAAAACGCGATCATCGCAAAATCGGTAAGAAGCTGGACTTGTTCCACACTCAGGAAGAAGCGCCAGGTATGGTGTTTTGGCACCCTGCGGGTTGGACAATCTATCAGGTGATTGAGCAGTACATGCGCAAGACCCAGGTTGATCACGACTATCACGAAATCAAGACGCCACAGCTGGTGGATCTGTCGCTGTGGAAGAAGTCCGGTCACGCCGATAAGTTCGGCGATGACATGTTCATGCTCGAAACCGATGACCGTGAGTTTGCGATCAAGCCCATGAATTGCCCTTGCCATGTGCAGGTGTTTAACCAGGGTTTGAAATCCTACCGCGACCTGCCGCTACGCCTGGCCGAGTTTGGTAGCTGCCATCGCAATGAGCCTTCGGGGTCATTGCACGGCATTATGCGGGTACGCGGTTTTACTCAGGACGATGCGCACATTTTCTGTACTGAAGACCAGATTCAGCCGGAAGTGTCCTCATTTATCGATTTTCTACACGCGGTGTATGCAGACTTCGGCTTTGCCGACATCATCTACCGTTTGTCTACCCGACCCGAGCAGCGGGTAGGTTCTGATGAAGATTGGGATCGCTCAGAAAAGGCGTTGGCCGATGCCCTGGATGCCCAAAATTTGCCGTGGGAAGAGTTGCCCGGCGAGGGTGCGTTCTATGGCCCCAAGATTGAGTTTTCACTGAAAGATTGTATTGGCCGGGTCTGGCAGTTGGGCACCATGCAGGTGGATTTTTCTACGCCAGGGCGCCTCGACGCTCAGTATGTTGCAGAAGATGGCTCGCGGCAGGTACCTGTGATGTTGCACCGGGCGATTCTGGGTTCTTTCGAGCGATTTATCGGTATTTTGATCGAACATTATGAAGGCGTATTTCCTACTTGGTTGGCCCCGCAGCAGGCTGTTGTGCTCAATATCACGGACAAGCACGCCGAATATGCCCGAAATGT
The DNA here is from genome assembly GCA_938045215.1 of uncultured Halieaceae bacterium. Classification (GTDB taxonomy): domain Bacteria; phylum Pseudomonadota; class Gammaproteobacteria; order Pseudomonadales; family Halieaceae; genus CALINF01. The sequence continues at coordinate 4,125 of CALINF010000073.1, forward strand.
GGAAGATTCCTTAAGAAACAAGGGGTTTCGGGTACTTTCGGACTTGAGAAATGAAAAAATCGGCTTTAAAATCCGCGAGCACACAATCCAGAAGGTTCCGTACCTGTTAGTGGTAGGGGACAAAGAAGTCGAAACACAGACTGTGGCCGTGCGCGCCCGTCGTGGTGAGGACTTGGGATCTATGGATCTCGCTGCTTTTAGCCAGCACCTCACCGATGATGTAGCGCGTCGCGGTCGTATTGCATTGGAGAACCAGCATTAAGAAAGAAAGTGGCAAAGGCGCCTCGAAAAGGGCGGTCATAAATGACGAAATTACAGCAGATCCAGTTCGCCTTGTAGGTGCCGAAGGAGAGCAGGTTGGAATCGTGCCCCTGAGTGAGGCGCAAGCAGCCGCAGAAGCGGCAACCATGGATCTGGTTCAAATAGCGGATTCCGATCCAGTGGTCTGTAAGATCATGGATTATGGCAAGCACGTATTTGAAGCAAAGAAGCAAAAATCTGCTCAAAAGAAGAAGCAGAAGCGTACACAAGTGAAAGAAATGAAGTTTCGTCCAGGGACGGAGGATGGGGATTACCAGGTAAAACTACGCAACCTGGTACGTTTCCTTGAAAACGGCGATA
>CALINF010000074.1 GCA_938045215.1 uncultured Halieaceae bacterium
GCGCGTATTGATGCACTAGTGCCAGCATCGGCTGACCTGGAAGACCTGTCTGACACCCTTGATGATATCGCCAACCAGATGACCCTGGATATTGATATTGATCTTGAGCGAAACTAGAGCGCGCTACTCAGCTTCTATCACGCAGTAGCCAGCGCAAGGAGAACCACAGCACCGCAACGACAGCTGCCACCGCGATCACGCTGAGCACACCAAGCACCGTCGTGAGGAACAGATCGATCATCTCCTCCATGGGTATGCCGAACTGATCCACCGCAGACCAGACCAGGGTACCAAGCGCAAGTACACCCAGAAAGATCGTTCTGCGATAGCGCTTGGCTGAACGCGTCACGGGCTGACTGTCTCTTTGCGTGCTCAGGGGCTGTCCGGCGCGGCAGCCGGGATCTTTGGCGTGGTGCATTCGACATCCGCATTCTGCGCCCTGTCGCGAAGCACGTGATCCATCAACACGAGAGCGAGCATGGCCTCAGCAATCGGGGTGGCCCGGATGCCTACGCAGGGATCGTGCCTGCCGTGGGTTGCCATCTCCATCGCATTTCCCTCCACATCGATGGTCGCTCCGGGTTGACGGATACTCGACGTCGGCTTGAGCGCAATACTTACCGTGATGTCCTGACCGGAGGAAATACCACCCAACACGCCGCCAGCGTTATTACTGGTAAAACCTGCCGGGGTCAGCAGATCTCGATGTTCACTACCCTGCTGCTCAATGCACGCAAAGCCTGCGCCAATCTCTACGCCCTTAACCGCATTGATTCCCATCATCGCGCTGCCTATATCAGCATCCAGGCGATCAAAGATTGGCTCGCCCAGACCCGGCATTACACCCGACGCGACAACGTTGATCCGCGCGCCTACGGAGTCTCCACGCTTGTTCAACGCCGCCATATACGTCTCAAGTTCCTTGAGCTTGCTGGCATCGGGACAAAAGAACGGGTTGGTTTCAACGATATCCCAATCCAGAGTATCCGCCTTGATCGGTCCCAGTTGCGCCAGATAGCCCCGGATCGAGATGCCGTAGCGCTCGTGTAGATACTTTTTGGCAATCGCACCAGCAGCAACGCGCATCGCAGTCTCTCTGGCTGATGACCTGCCTCCTCCGCGATAGTCCCGAAACCCGTATTTCTGCGTGTAGGTGTAGTCTGCATGGGCAGGGCGGAACGTGTCCTTGATAGCAGAATAGTCCTTGGACTTCTGATCCTTGTTTTCGATCAGCAAGCCTATTGACGTCCCCGTGGTTTTGCCTTCAAAAACACCTGACAAGATACGAACCTCGTCGTCTTCCCTGCGCTGCGTGGTAAAACGCGATGTGCCGGGTTTGCGTCGATCGAGGTCGGGCTGCATGTCTGACGCGTCGAGCGCCAACCCGGGTGGACAGCCATCAACGATGCAACCCAGCGCAGGTCCATGACTCTCGCCGAAACTTGTAACGGTAAACAATTTGCCAAAAGTATTGCCGGCCATGATGCCCCCTTAAAAACTAGCCGCACATTATAAGGCTATTGACGCAGGCTTGCGCCGAATTCTTTCAGTTGCGCCGCAGTCAGCACAAACACGCCATGCCCGCCCTGCTCAAACTCCAGCCAGGTGAATGGGACGTCGGGATAAGCCGCCTCCAATGCCTGCTGACTATTGCCGACTTCCAGCACCAGTATGCCGTGATCGGTCAGATAATCACTGGCTTGCCGCAGTACGATGCGTGTCAGATCCAGACCGTCTGCACCCGAGCCCAGCGCTAAATCGGGTTCATGCCCGAACTCGGCTGGCATACCAGCAAGGTCGTCACTATCTACATAGGGTGGATTACTCAATATGATGTCATAGCGCTCTTCTGACGACAGCGGCAGCGCAGAGAACGCATCAGACTGTATGACCCGGACACGCCCACTGAGCCCGAACTTATCAACATTTTCACTCGCCAATGCCAGCGCAGCCGGGTCAAGGTCTGCGCAGTCTACCGCAAGATTTGGGTTATACACCGCCGCGGCAATACCGATGCAGCCTCCACCACAGCATAAATCCAGTAAGCGCTGCGGCGGCTTACCCGCATACCAGGGCGCGAAATTATCGAGTATCAGCTCAGCGATAGGAGAGCGCGGTATGATGGCGCGCTCGTCGCATGTGAACTCCAGGCCAGCAAACCAGGCTTTGCCCAACAGATAGGGCAGCGGTACTCGGTCATCAATACGACGGATCAACAAATGCTGGAGCGACTCCCATTGCGCAGCAGTGAAAGGCGTCGCAAGCACTGCATCGGATGACGTAGCCTCCAGCCCCGCCACTGCGAGCACCAGATGAACGGCCTCGTCCCACGCACTGTCTGTACCGTGGCCGAAAAACACGCCACTGGTGGCGAGTCTGTCAGCGCTATAGTGCAACGCAGATTCAAGCGTATCGCGAGACTGATTGTCAGGTTTCTGAGTCATGTGAGGAGTGTACCGCAATCCGACGCGCTGTTTGCCTGTGTGTAGTCAGGTTGATACCATCCCCAGCCCGGGATGCCAGTTACGGCTAGACCGAAGCGGAGAGTAAAAACGTGCGAGATCATTGGGCCAGTATCATCGAAGCGATAGGCGAAGACCTCACGCGTCCCGGCTTACAAGACACACCCGACCGGGCAGCGAAAGCGTTCGAATTTTTGACGCACGGGTACCAGCAGTCCGTATCCGAGGTTGTCAACAATGCCCTCTTCCCCTCAGAGTCCAGTGAAATGGTGTTGGTGCAGGACATCGAGCTGTACTCCCTGTGTGAGCACCATCTGCTGCCGTTTATCGGCAAATGTCACGTGGCCTACATCCCAACAGGTCAGGTTCTGGGCCTGTCAAAAATTGCACGCATTGTCGATGTATTTGCCAGGCGCTTGCAGATTCAGGAGTCGCTAACCACCCAGATTGCCGAAACCATTATGGAGGTTACCCAGGCCGACGGCGTGGGCGTTATCATCGAGGCTCAACACATGTGTATGATGATGCGCGGCGTGGAGAAACAGAACTCGCTGATGAAGACATCCGCAATGCTGGGAAGTTTTCGCGCCGAACGTGCAACGCGGGATGAATTCCTGTCGCTGATGCAACTGAGGCGCTAGGCCTGCAGCCTCAAACCTATGGGGCATCAATTTCCAGCAAGTCAACATGCAGATACTGCCTGTCGGATGTGCGCGCGGAAGCATAGATCACCAGTCGGTACTCTGTTTCGCCCTCGCTGATACGATACACACGGTAACGCTGCTGATCATCTCGTCCATACAGGATGCGCTGTCCAAATACACGGCTGGCCCACTGCGAGCCAGGGCCACAGGCTCGCCCTTCGCAGCTGAACAGCAGCGCTTGATCGGGCAACTCAGCCACACTATTTTCCAGTTCGCTCAATACCTCCGCTGAAGTAAACCCATCAACGATCTGCCACGTCGTGCGCTGTAGCAATCCAGTCAATCGCTCGCTGTTCTTGAAGCGCCAGTTACCAGCCACCTTGCGTAGCGATCCGAGCCCCACTTCGTGATCAATCATTTGCTCCTGACTGCCGTCAATCGCGACTGCATGCGGGTAGGTATCCAGCTGCAGCAACACTTGCTCTACCGATGCAATGTCAGCGCCAACAGACCTAACAGAGAACAGTAGTAACGCACTCAGGCAAACACTTTGCCAGACGAGACTTTTTGAGATGTCAACAACAGCCATAAATCACAACTACCCCTCGAGGAATGTACAAATTCGCTTCGCTACGATGTCAGCGTTCTCTTCCATATGGAAATGGTGACCACCGTTAACAATCTCTATCACCAGATCACTGAGATTGGTCTCAGCCGACGCAGTACTCTCAGGATGGCCTGCATAACCCTCACTGGCCATCAGTAGTAATACGGGCGCGGCGATAGACTGGAGCACTGACTTGGCCTGAGTTGCAGTCAATTTTACCGCCGATGCGCCAAAAAGGCGCGGGTCTGTGGTCCATGTGAACGCATCGCTAAGAGGCTTCAGGTTCCGCCGCATCAATAGCGACGCCGCCTCCGTGCTCAAACCCTTGGCAACGCGCAACTTGATGGCCTGCTCAACAGACTCCACACGAGCTGGCGTTTTACCCAGGTAGCGTGAGCGGTCACGCAGCCACTCTTGCAATTGCTCTGGAAACGCCTCTTCCTCAACGGCTCTTGGCAGCAGCGCGTCGAGCAGAACCAGCTTGCGCACGCGAGCCGGTGCTGCCGCCGCGAGCAGGGTTGAGATGATACCACCACGTGAGTGTCCCAACAGATCAAACTCGTCCCAGCCCAGTTGATCGGCTACACCCAATATCTGGGGTAAGTCTTCCCAGATCTGGTAACCTGAATGTGGTGAACGGGAGTCGCTTTGGCCGTGACCGGTCAGATCCAAAGCCACCACATGCCGATTCGTGATGTTTGGAGCCAGCAGGGTAAAGCTGGCTGCATTATCCAACCAACCGTGCAACGCCAGCAGGGGACGAGCGCTATCGTCGCCCCAGGCCATTCCAGCGATAGTCAGATCATCTACCTGCCATTGCAACTGCCTTGGCTGAGCGGTCATTACATGCCCACGCCATACTCTGGAGGCAAACACCAGAACTGCAGACTTGCCTGGCCAGGACCAACCGTCGCTAGCTCCACCGTTGCAAGGCCACCCGGAGACAACGCCGCTACCCTGCCCGGCTCTCCAGTCCAATAGTCCAGCAACAGCGAAACCAATGGCTGATGTGAGACCAACAACAGATGCGCGTCGGAAGCGGCCGTCTCGGCCCACCGCGTAACCATGACATCCACGTCCTGCACGGACGCGCCGGGAGCCAGGGACGCAGTCTCTGACACGCGCGCATGTGTAAAAGCACCTGCGACGATATCCGCGGTTTGTCGAGCGCGTAACACAGCGCTGGAAAACACAGCCTCTGGAGCAGGCAGATTAAGTGCCTTCAGATGAGACGCGAACTGATGACAACCAAAACCAATGTCATCCATACCGTTACCGGTTAGCTCGCGTTGTTCGTCGGGTATCGCGTGCTCCGCTTCCCCATGCCGCCATACCGTTATGATCATTTAGGACTCGCCTGTGACAAACTCAACATCCTGAGACTGCTCTGACGAAATCATATCACCGAACAGGTCCGAAACGGGGCGATGTTCATACAAAATGGCGTAGAGCCCTTTCACCAGTGGCATCGGGACAGAACGCCGATCAGCCTCCTCCTTGAGCAATCCCAGCGTGTTGATACCCTCAGCAATCTGATCCATCGCGCCCAAAACCGCATCCAGCGGTTCTCCCTTGCCTACTGCGTACCCCACCCGATAGTTTCGCGACAACGGCGATGAGCAGGTCACAAACAGGTCCCCGACGCCGCTCAGACCCAGGAAAGTCATCGGGTTAGCACCCATATGCACCGCAAAACGTGACATCTCGGCGAGGGATCGCGTCAGCAGAATGCCCATCGTGTTCTCGCCATAATCGAGCGCTGCACCCAGTCCGGACAGAATCGCGTACACATTCTTGAGTGCACCACCCAATTCAACCCCGTACATATCCCGCGAGTTATAGATCAGAAAACGGTCACAATGCAGCAGGTCATGCAGCAGCGTATGCGTATCATCCAAGACGCTCGCTACAACCGTACCAGTGACCTGCCCGGCGGCTATTTCTCGCGCCAGATTGGGGCCACTGAGCACCGCACGCGGATTGTGAGGCAACTCTTCGCGCACAATTTCGCTCATCAACTTGAATCCACCTGCCTCGATACCCTTGGTCAGGCTCACTACCAGGCAGTGTGAATCAAGAAACTTACCCGCTTCGTTCACTACGCTACGAAATGACTGGCTCGGGACAGCAACGAACAGTACATCAATGCCCACGAGGGTCTCGTGTAGCGCATCGGTAGCCGTCAGCTTGTCATCAAGCCTGTATCCGGGAAGATAGTCGCTGTTTTCACGCTGGGCATTGATATCGGATGCGCGCTGCGCGTTGCGCAACCAGAGCCGTACCTCGTTGCCATTGCGGGCGACAATGTTGGCAATGACCGTTCCGAAACTGCCTCCGCCTAAAACCGCAACGCGGTGCGACTTGGGCATGGCGTGCCTCCCCATTCATTATTTTTATCGAGGGTCGCGTACCTATCAGGTGCGCTAGGAATGAGTCTAACAAGCCCATCGGAGAGGAGCGACCACGAATATCCGCGGCCACTCCATCGACAATCAGCTATTACTCATCTGCAACAGTAGCTTGTTCAGGCGCGACACATAGCTCGCTGGGTCTGCCAGCTGGCCGCCCTCTGCCAGGTTGGCCTGGTCGAAGATAACGCTCGCCAGATCAGCGAAACGATCTTCGTCTGCCTCCTTATCCAGCATCAGCAACAGAGGATGTACCGGGTTGATTTCGAGAATGGGCTTGCTGCTGGGAACTTCCTGACCCGCAGCTTCCATGATGCGGCGCATTTGCGCGCCCATGTCATGCTCCCCTACCACCAGGCACGCTGGTGACTCGGTCAACCTGCTGGTGGCTCGAACCTCTTCCACCTGAGATTCAAGGACCTTGGCCATACGCTCTACCAGCGCCTCGCTGTCTTTTTGCAACTTTTCCTGTTCAGCTTTTTCTTCCTCATTATCGGCTGCCAGGTCGAGTGCGCCGCGGGCGACATCCTGAAAGGTTTTACCGTCGAAGTCCTGCATGTGGTTCATCAACCAATCGTCGACCCGGTCTGACAGCAACAGCACCTCGATGCCTTTCTTGCGGAAGACCTCCAGATGCGGACTGCTTTTTGCCGTGTTGAAGTTTTCGGCGACCACGTAGTAGATCTTATCCTGGCCTTCCTGCATTCGGCTCACGTAATCTTCAAGCGACTGATCCTGCGTCTCTTTATCGGTGTGAGTCGTTGAAAAACGCAGTAGCTTGGCGATTTTCTCTTTATTGGCAAAATCTTCTGCCGGCCCCTCTTTCAGCACCTGTCCGAACTCTTTCCAGAACTCGGCGTACTCATCGCCTTCAGATTTAGCCAGCTTGGCCAGCATATCGAGAGATCGCTTGGTAAGCGCACTTCGCATGGAATCAACGGATGCATCCTGCTGAAGAATCTCGCGTGAAACATTCAGTGGTAGATCATTGGAGTCGACAACCCCCTTAACAAAGCGCAAATACTGCGGTAAGAACTGGTCCGCTTCATCCATGATAAATGTGCGTTGAACATAAAGCTTGAGGCCGCGAGCCATATCGCGATTCCACATATCGAATGGCGCGCGCTTGGGGAGGTACAGCAAGCTGGTGTACTCCAGCTTGCCTTCAACCTTGTTGTGGCTCCAGCTTAGTGGGTCTTCAAAATCGTGGGACACATGCCGATAAAACTCTTTGTACTCGTCATCAGATACATCTGAGCGTGAGCGCGTCCACAGTGCCTCAGCGGCATTCACTGCCTCATACTGCGGCTCCTGCTCCGGCGCATCTTCTTCGCCTTCTGCTGGTGGAACGACCGTTTCGAGCATCATCACCGGTACCGAGATGTGATCGGAGTATTTCTTGATCACGCTGCGTACGCGAAAGTCATCCGCAAACTCGGTGCAGTCCTGCTTGAGGAACAAGGTAATACTGGTTCCACGCTGCTCCTTCTCACGATCCTCGATAGAAAACTCGGCTTCACCGTGAGATTCCCATAAAGTACCCGATGCCGCGTCTTCTCCGGCCTTGCGCGTATGTACCTCAACCCGGTTAGCTACGATAAATGCAGAGTAAAAGCCCACACCAAATTGACCGATCAGCTGTGAATCTTTCTGCTGATCCCCCGTTAAGTTTTCCATGAACGCTGCGGTACCTGACTTGGCGATCGTGCCGAGATTGGCGATCACTTCATCACGTGTCATACCAATACCGTTATCACTGATAGTAATGGTGCCCGCTTCTTTATCGACATCAACATGGATCGCAAACTCTGCCTGGTTTTCCAGCAGGTTCTCGTTGGCAAGCGCTTCAAACCGCAATTTGTCGATGGCATCGGAGGCGTTGGAGATCAACTCCCGCAGGAAAATTTCCTTGTTGCTGTACAGGGAGTGGATCATCAGGTGAAGTAGTTGCTTCGCCTCAGTTTGAAATCCCAGGGTTTCTTTCTTCATATCTGCTGTCATAGCGTCCTCATCAAAAAGTTACAGGCACAACGGTATTCATTGAGCATCAAGATGGGGCTGTCTCAGCGCTTTTCAAGGGCTATAACGACATACGCGACGGGTTATTTTTGGTCACCAGCGCGCCCACCTTGGTCCTTTACACAAACTGGACAACACAAGACAAAAAAAACCCGCCGGAAAGCGGGTTTTTTGAGCAGCAAACGCCAATGTTCTACCAACCGGTAATCTCTTTCAGACCAGCACCACTATCGGCGAGGCTGCGCACTGTTTTTACTCCGGCGTCTTCGAGTGCTGCAAACTTCTCGTCTGCGGTACCCTTACCTCCAGAGATAATCGCCCCTGCATGGCCCAT
>CALINF010000075.1 GCA_938045215.1 uncultured Halieaceae bacterium
CCTTTCGTTGCGCAGGCCGCTATTCGCATCGGTCTAAAACTGCGTGATCAACAAACCATCGCGTTGAACCAGACTCACCTGGTGATAGGAGAGATCGTGCACGCTCACGCACCCCAGAGCTGCATCACGTCGGAGGGCGCAATAGACATAGCAGCCGCAGGTTCTGTCGCTTTGAGCGGACTCGATAGCTACCATGAATCCGGGCAGGTCAAGCGAATGGCCTACGCCAAACCCGATCAGCCGCCCAGGGAGCTTGAGCAGAGTTGACCTCTGCCTCCGGTTGATTGTCTCCAGGGTTCTGGCACCGTAGACTCTGCACAGGATTAAAGAGTCGGCGGAGCCATGACAAACACAACTTCTCAGAGTTTTACCCAGCGCAGCCTGGCGGCGGTCGAACGCATCGGCAACAAATTACCCGACCCGGCAGTCTTGTTCATTGCCCTGCTCGTCGCTGTCTGGGTACTCTCCTGGCTATTGTCGTACTTTGACTACGGGGTCGCCGACCCTCGAACCGGGGAGCCCCTGCAGATAGTCAATCAACTGTCGGGGAGCTCCATGACCTTGTTCCTTGCGTCCATGGTGAAGAATTTTGCTCACTTTCACCCTATCGGCGTAGTGCTGGTTGCGATGCTGGGTATTGGTGTCGCCGAGCACACTGGCTTCATCAATACAGGGCTGCGCGCAATGATGAGTGTGACTGCGCGCTGGCTGTTAACCCCTATGATCATTCTTGTGGGGATTGTCAGCCACACAGCCGCGGACGCGGGTTATGTACTGGTTATCCCGTTGGGCGGGGTGATTTTCTATGCCGCTGGTCGCCATCCACTAGCGGGAATCGCCGCTGCCTTTGCAGGTGTTTCCGGCGGCTTTTCCGCCAACTTTATTCCCTCTGCGATTGATCCCATGCTACAGGGCATCTCGCAATCGGGTGCCCAGATAATGGATCCTGCTATCACGTTGAACCCTCTCAACAACTTCTTCTTCACTGCGTCTTCGTGTCTGGTCATTGTGGCGCTTGGCTGGTTCATTACAGACAAGGTTGTTGAGCCACGCCTCAACTCGACCGAGCTCGATGATAACCTTGAGGATCTACCAACGATGGAGCCGCTGCAGCCACATGAGCGCAGCGCTCTGCGCGTGGCCCTGCTCTCTATGGTTGCTGGCATCATTGCGCTGGTCGTATCCGCCTCACCCGCCGAGTCAGCCTGGCGTGGCCCCACGGGCTCTCTGACCGAACTGGGCGCGCCCCTCATGGGCTCTATCGTACCGCTGATTTTCGTGCTGTTTTTACTGCCCGGCGTCGTTTATGGCATCCGTGCAGGGACAGTGACCAGCTCGCGTGATGTCATTGAGGGCATGACCAAAGCCATGCACAGCATGGCGTACTACCTGGTTATCATGTTTTTTATCGCGCAGTTTATCTTTGCGTTTTCGCAGTCAAATCTAGGCGTGCTGCTGGCATTGGAGGGTGCTGCCGCATTGAAGGCGCTGGGATTACCTGCAGCGTTGACCATTGCCGGTATCGTCGCTCTGACAGGCTTGCTGAACCTGTTCGTTGGGTCAGCCTCGGCCAAGTGGGCGCTACTTGCGCCCATTTTTGTGCCCATGCTTATGGAACTGGGCATCTCGCCAGACCTGACGCAGGCGGCCTATCGAGTGGGTGACTCTACAACTAATATTATTACTCCACTGATGCCCTACTTTCCGCTGGTCGTGGTGTACTGCCAGCGCTACATCAAGACGACCGGCATCGGTACAGTGACCGCAATGATGCTACCCTACTCCGTAACCTTCATTATCTGCTGGACCGCGTTTCTATTGATCTACTGGCAGATCGGTATCCCGCTTGGCCTGCAATCGAGCTACAGCTACCCGTGATTCGGTACAGCAAACAACCGCTAACAAGATGTGGATACGTACTATCAGGACAGTTGCAACTTGCCACCTCGCGCCTTGGGTTCTACATTACAGCCTCTCTGACACGAGGAAATTGGTATGTCCCAACTCAGTGAGGTGGTATTGGTGATGGGGGCCGGCGATGCCATTGGCAGCGCCATTGTCCGCAAATTCGCCGAGGCAGGCTACGTTGTTTGTGCTGCCAGACGCAACGCAGAAAAACTGGAGCCGCTGGTAGCAGAGATGACAAGCGCTGGTTTTGCAGTACACGCCTTCACCTGTGATGCACGTGAGGAACTTGCCGTTGAAGCGCTGTTCAAACACATTGAAGATGAGATCGGCCCACTGGCTGCCGTGATATTCAATGTGGGTGCCAATGTACCAATGAGTATTCTCGAAACGTCCACCCGCAAGTTTCGTAAAATTTGGGAAATGGCCTGCTTTGCCGGCTTTCTCACCGGGCGTGAGGCGGCAAGGTACATGGTGGAACGGGGCAAGGGCACAATTCTGTTTACAGGTGCAACGGCGAGTATTCGTGGCGGAGCGGGATTCGCAGCTTTTGCCAGTGCCAAACATGGGTTGCGGGCGCTTGCCCAAAGCATGGCCCGTGAGCTGGGGCCAAAAAACATCCACGTAGGCCATATCGTGATCGACGCCGCGGTGGATACGGCATGGATTCTGGAAAACTTTCCAGACAGCGAAGAGCTCAAGACGCGCGACGGAATTGTCGACCCCGATGACCTGGCCACAGCCTATCTACAATTGCACGAGCAGCCACGCAGCGCATGGACTTTTGAGCTCGATGTACGACCCTGGATAGAAAAGTGGTAGAGCAACAGTTTAACTACTGGATGACAGACTTATGAGCACACAACTGGATTTCTACTTTGACTTTGGTAGCCCAACAGCCTATCTGGCGTATATGCGGCTCAAACAATTGCAGCAACAATACGACCTGGAGGTGGTATACAAGCCGATGCTCCTGGGAGGCGTATTCAAGGCCACTGACAACGCCAGCCCCGTCACCATTCCCGCCAAAGGCAAATATATGTCCGAGCATGACCTGCCGCGTTTCGCAAAGCGCTATGGTGCTGAGCTTGATTTCAACCCCTTTTTCCCTATT
>CALINF010000076.1 GCA_938045215.1 uncultured Halieaceae bacterium
AAAATCTGCTCGCTAGCGGTTGTGGGCGCATCGCGGTACCAGAAATCACGAAGCCTCATACGCTCTTGCGGTGGCATGAACATGAGGAAGTTGAACTCGCCCTCCATACGCAGAAAGTCCATGTACAGGCGTGACTCGAGCTGGTGGGAAACAGAGCCGTACACGTCAAACCCTGCAACCAGCAAGTAGTGAATACGCTCCAGCAAGGAATACCCTATAACCCACGCCGTTTTGGGTGTGTCACCCACAAAGCCTTTGACCACAGAGGCCGTGTCGAAGTGACGAAAAATTGTCAGCGCCGCATTATCATTGCCACCATCGCCGTCCCATATACTGTCCAGAGAAATAGCGCGGTCCTGCCGTGACATTTGTGTCATGAGGTAGTCGGCCTTGGCTTTTTGATACTCGGCGTGAGATTTCGCGTAGCGCCGCCAAGCGAACAGGTCTACAGCGGTACCCGTACGCGAGAATGGCAGGCGCAGGTTATTGCTCTCGGATGCCAGGAATTGCGCGTCGTGTTCCGGATCGACACTTTCGGGGCTGGCAAACATGATCCAGAAGTGATCATCGATAACGTTAAGCGCAATCTGCCCTCGACAGACCGGGCCTTTGATGAAGTTCATGATTGTGAATTGCGCTTCTTCCAGAAGAAAACGATAGCGGGAATCAATCGGTATCGCGCTAAAGCTCTTGAAGGGGTTCGACCCTATCTTGGGTTCGTAGCTCGGTAGCTTGTCGACTGAGTACGGCGGGTCTATAAACAGCGAGCGATACCATTGCAGCCGATCATCATCAAAGCGGTAGGGCATATGTGACTTTTCCAGAGCCGTCACATCCATCCGTTGTAAACGATAATAGAACACACCTATGCCTGGTGAGTCATACGGCCTGCGAGTGCTGATCAGGCCAAGATTGCGCCCCGGCGGTGTGCTGGAGCGTACCAACCTGAACCAGACCGGCTTGTCGTTTTCCTCAAGGTACAGAGACGCCAGAAAAAGATGTTCATACAAGTAGCGCGCCATTAGGCGCTCTTTGTTGCTACTGCCGTTCAAGAAAGCTTCCCATGCCTTGATCTGCTCGCGCAGCGTGTCAGACAGATATGCGCGGTCGGGCCGAGGAGCGCCCTGTTCAAGCCACTGGGTCAGTGATGCGTGCTCATCCGGCAGCAACCCCGGTAGTCCATAAGGCATACCCTGCAGCGGATAATCCCGCGCATAATCGTCAAATGTCTCTTGTTTGGCGCACTGCTGCTTGCGATAGAGCGAAAAATCGAACCCCTCAGGTATCGCGCCTTGAGTCGGTAAGGGGTTATCTCGTTTGAGCGTGAGCATTCGATGCATTACGCCCAACTCGGGACGGTTATCATTGAGTACGGGGAAAAAACCTTTGCTGCGCCACTGTGCTTCATTTTGAGCATCGTCGAATAAGCGCGTCATATTGGCCGCCAGCAGGCGTGTGCCATCGTAGACCAACGCTGGGTTGGCTCCACGGCGAAGCCCTTCGTAGGCTTCAAGCTTCAACTGGCAGGGTGCGTCATAGCAGCCGTGGCAGACCATACAGCGTTGCTGTAGAACCCCATGCGCTTTTGCTGCGACTAATGGGTCTGCGGCTAACACCGCAGAACTCAAGCCAATCATAGAGAGCAACCAGGACAGGGCATACTTCATGGGCTACTTTTTGTCGTCCTCGGCAGCAGGTTTCTGGTTATCAGGCTCACAGGCTCCGCGCGTGAGGATTGCACGGTTGGCGAGTCCGTCTTGATCATCGCCCTCAGCGAGAATCGCTGCGGAGACGTCGGACTGCGGATTCGCACAGGGGTCTTCGTCTACCAGAGTCAACCAATAGAGCGCTAGCAACAACGTGGCTACAGTAATTGCTGCGATAGATTTAAACCAGAGAGATTTATTCACAGGTGTATGTTCGCACAAGCGTTGGACGACAGATACTGTTCAGATGATATAGGGTTCAATTTCGTCGGGCTTGAGCGCTTGCACTGCCTGGTGCTGGGTGAGAAATACCTTGCCAGACAGTTGCTGCAGAAAGTCACTGCGGCGCAACCCATCCATGACAATCCCTTTCACTTCACTCAGGTTCAGGGTTATGCCTTGTTCAGCCAGTCTATGATTGATGGCTTCGAGTACCTCCAGAGCACTCAGATCGATCGTGTTTACGGCAGGGCACATGAGAATCACATGCTTTAGCTCGGGCCGCTGAGCGACAAAGTTATAAATACAGGTTTCCAGGTAGCTGGCATTGGCGAAATACAGACTCTCGTCGATGCGTATCGAAATGATGCCAGGCTGTGTCACCACATCCAGACGCTCGACGTTGCGAAAGTGCTCTGTGCCTGGAACGCCGCCGACCACGGCCATGTGCGGTTGGGTAGACTTGTGAAGATGTAGCCCTATCGACGCCAGTATGCCACTGAGCACGCCCAGTTCGACACCCAGCAGCAGGGTTGCGGTGATAGTGATTGCGACGGCGGTGAAATCGGAGCGCGAGTAATGCCAGGCGCGGCGGAGAATCGCGACATCGATCAATGAAGTTACAGCAACGATGATGGTCGCAGCCAGCGTGGCCTTGGGCAGAAAATACAGTACAGGGGTTAACGCCAGCGCTGCAATCGCAATGCCTATCGCGGCATATATCGACGCAGCCTGGGTTCTGGCACCCGCATCGAAATTCACCACCGATCGAGAGAAACCACCTGTGACGGGGAAGCCGCCCGATATGGCAGACGCTATGTTCGCGGCACCAAGCGCTACCAGTTCCTGATTGGGTTCGATTCGCTGGCGACGTTTGGCTGCCAAAGTTTTACCAACGGACACTGACTCAACGAAGCCAATTATCGAAATCAGAAGTGCCGATACGGCCAGCTCTGACCAGATCTCCAGGCCGAAGTCGGGCAGGGCAAACGTGGGCAGCCCCCTGGGTACTTCACCCACCAGCGCAACGCCGCGGGCCTCGTAATCCAGCAACACACTGGCGGCTATGGTGGCAACAATAACAAAAACCGGCCCCGCCTTGGCCACCAGCGATGCGGCGAATTGGGGCATTCCCAGGCGTTGCAATAGTGGGGACAAGCCACTGCGCACCCAAAGCAAAAACACCGTGGCTGCAATACCGGTAATGAGCGTCAGCGTATTAAGCGCTGGCAGGTGTAGCCACAGTGAACTTACCAATGTCAGCAGGTTATCGCCTTCGGCCGCAACGCCCAAAATATGACGCAACTGGCTGATCGCGATGATAATGCCTGAGGCGGTGATGAAGCCTGATACAACGGGGTGTGACAGAAAGTTAGCCAGAAAGCCAAAGCGCGCGATGCCCATTCCCAGCAGCATCATGCCTGAGAGAAGCGCCATTGCGATTGCCGCTGTGCCGTAACCAACACTGCCTTCTGTGGCAATCTTACCGACCGCACTTGCAGTCATCAGTGAAACAACAGCGACCGGCCCTACTGACAGCGTGCGGCTACTGCCCAACAATGCATAAGCTATAAGCGGCAGAATGCTGGCATACAGACCCATCTCTGCAGGCAGGCCTGCAAGAAGCGCATAAGCCAGTGATTGCGGGATAAGCATAATGGTGACGATTACTGCCGCAAGCAGGTCGCTGCTCAGATCCAGCCGGCTGTAGGTACGAACCCATTCGAGTGCGGGAAAGAGTTTCATAGCAGGGTGTGCACTATGCGTCTGCCTCGTTGTTTTGGGGGTCGACCAGCCATTCTCTACCTTGAAGCATGCCTTTCCAGTACACCGGTGGGAGTATCTTTTCTTTCAACAACCACGCCAGGAGCGTTGGCCGCTTACCATCGATAATCCAGCGCGGAAAGGTGGGTAGCAGCTTGCCGCCATAGCCAAATTCAGCCAGCACAATCTTGCCTCGTTCTACCGTAAGCGGACACGAGCCATAACCATTGTAATGAGCAACACCGTGTATCTCTCCCAGATCAACCAACAGGTTATTGGCG
>CALINF010000077.1 GCA_938045215.1 uncultured Halieaceae bacterium
GAGCGCTTCGCCAGTGCCTTCCAGCACCGACGCAGACGCCTCGATCTCCTCGCCAATCAGTTCCATTCGTTCACCGAAGGCTTCCATCTTCTCCAAAAACGAGCCTTCACCACTGATCATGGCGGAACCCATTTGACTCATCATCGCCCCCATCGCCTCACCAACTGCCCCCTCCAGCTCAGCCTCCAGATTTTCACCAAAGCTCTCATAATCTTCGGACACCAGACGGTAGACACCCTCCTCCGGTTTGGCAGTGGCGAGGAAGGCTACTCTTGCCTCTTCCATCGCCTTCGCGGGGTTAGTGGACAATTCGCTGTTCTCACCAAACACACCGGTGAGCGCAATGTCGAGTGACTTACCTGCAACCGTCAATGCCTCACTCACCAATTCAATGATTTGTGGTACTAGCGCAGCGACTTCACCGGCGTAGTGCTCAGTGAGTGCGCGTTGCTCGTCACTCAGTTCAACGTCTTTACCCGCCACAGACAGATAGCCTTCCTGAACAATCTCGTAAAGCTCTTTGTCTTGCGCACTCACCAGCAGAGACTCACTGGTAACAGTGATATCGTGTTGAATATTGATAGAACACTCCTCGTCTGCCCAAGCGGGTAATGCCAGGAGTGCGGCAATGGCGACCAACAACCAGTGTTTCATCAGGAGTCCTCATTTTGGAGATCTATGTGATATGGTTAACTATAACACCATATCACAAGTTGTAAACCACTTTGTGGCCAACAACACTATCGAATCTACGCGCCGTTGCCTACACTTCCCCTAATAACCAATAGCGAGAGATAGCAGGTTCATGGTCGTACGAAAGAGAAAAAAGGTGGAACGCTGGTACTACATCATCCTGACACTGGGAATACTCTGGAATTTGCTGGGCGTGGGCGCTTTTGCCATGCAGATGATGATGACACCCGAGACTCTCGCAAGCTTACCCCCTGCCGAACGTGAGCTGTACACCAACATACCGGTCTGGGCCACCATCGCATTCGGGGTGGCTGTATTTGGTGGCACGCTAGGCTGCATTGGTCTGTTGCTGCGCAAGCGCTGGGGACTCATCGTGCTGTGGCTATCACTACTGGGCGTACTGACACAGATGACCCACGCGCTGCTTCTAAGCGATGCCCTGAAAGTTTCTGGCCCCAGCGCTGCCGTGTTGCCAACGCTGATCACAGTCGTTGCTGTCGCTCTGATCATACTAGGCCGCAATGCCAATACCCGGCATTGGCTTGACTAGCGTTACTCAATAGCCGCGACTGAAGTCCACAACACCCGCCAATGGCTGACCTTCTACATAGGCTTTGTAATTGTCAGCAAACACTGCGGCAACTCGCCCGGCCAGCGTCGGTGCAGACGTGTGCGACGTGATGTAAAGGTTCGGCTCGCGCCACAGGGGGTCACTATCGTCCAGCGGTTCAACAGGCAACACATCAAGTATCGCCGCGCGCAATTGCCCCGCGCGCAAAGCGGCAATCAGGTCCTGCTCGACTACCGCGTTGGCACGCCCTGCATTGATGACAATCGCATCGCGGCATAAACACTGCAACAACGATGCGTCAATAACGTCCGTAGTTTGGGGCGTATCGGGCAGCAGGCTTACGAGATAGTGCAGATCCTGGGCAAACTCGAGGCGCTCCCGCAGGGCGTAGCAACGGTCAAACTCCGCTACGGGTTCGCCACTGGTGTTCAAACCCACAACCTGCAAACCAAAACCACGACAGCTGGCCGCAACCTGACGACCGATAGACCCTGTGCCAAGTATACCAATCCGCCGGCCAGCCAGGGTCGCATCCGGACGGGGGTCCCATGACGTGGCTGACGCTCGCTCGATTATGTTGCGTTCCATACCCAGCAACCAGGCCAGTACATATTCACTCATGAGCTCACCGAATATGCCTTTGACGCCCGTCAACTGAAAATTCCGCCGTGGCTGATCAATGAGGGGTCGCACACCGGCCCAGGTAGATTGCACCCAGCGTAGCTCTGCGCAGTGTTCGAGCAGTCCGGCAACCACTGCGGGAGGCCCAAAGACAACCTCACTGTTCCTGGCGTGAGCAGAGGCGTCTTCAGTGCGCTCACAGTATCTCGCATTAAAATCAGGCAGACCCATTGGCTCAAGCAATGATCGAAACTCATCAGCCTGGGGGCCCACTATCAGCACATCGGGCATGGTTATCAGCTCCGGGCTAACAGCCCATTGCCGGCTCGCCCACCAGCCAGGCCAGCGCATTACCCAGTAGCGTCTTGAATACAGGGTTCTCAAACGCTTTTTTACTGTGACCCAAAGCCGTGTAGAGAGCACGCCCCGATCCCACACAGGTACTCCAGGCTATAGGATGATCCCCCATGCGCAGGTCCGTTTCCTTCCAGGGCAACCTCTGGATGGGTGAGTAAGAATCCTCATCCACTGTTGCCAGTATGGTGAAGCCATTCCCGCGCGGAGAGCGGTCGAAGGAATACCACTCATCTTCGTGGTTCCAAACGCTGGGCAACGCGTCCACAGCCGGATGATCAAAACTCTCCGTAACAACCGATGCTATCTGAAACTGCGGGTCGAGGATGTGCGCCGTAAAGTTGGCACCGATCAGCGTTTCCATATACCAGCGCCAGTCCTGCTGAGAACCGTCACCCGCGGCATGTATACCCAACCAACCACCACCGTTTTCCAACCAGCGCTGAAACGATTGCTCCTGGCTGACACTGAGCATATCTCCACTGGCATTGAGAAACACAACCGCAGCAAACTCAGACAACTGGTCGTCGTTGAACACCGCCCCATTCTCAGTAAAGAACATATCCCAGCCCCGGCCGATACCTATATTCTCTAGAGTTACGATGCCCGCAGCGATGCCCTCCTCGTGCCGAAATCCATTGGTTTTACTGAAGACCAACACAGCAGGTGAGCGCAAATCGCCCGGTAAATAGGGCGGGCGTTCGTCATGCGCTGTACTTGGGAACACGAGATTCCACGCACCAATGGAGTAAATGTATGCTCCAGCTGCGGCCAGCAACAATACAAACACGAGGGCAAGACGCCGTATAAACCGCAGGAACCCTCCCCGTCTGGCTGCCATAATGAATCTCCCATCGACTTGAACACTGCACAAATATAC
>CALINF010000078.1 GCA_938045215.1 uncultured Halieaceae bacterium
TAGAAGCGGCTACGAGAAAGAATGCTGCTGAAGAAATATCTGCGGGTACGTCGATGTTGGTCGCCGTCAGTGCGCCGCCGCCCTCAAGACCAATAACGTCATTGTCTCGACTTACGGAGTAGCCAAACCCGCGAAGCATCCGTTCAGTATGATCACGCGTGGGTGCAGGCTCAGTCACCGACGTTCGCCCCTGCGCGTAGAGTCCGGCGAGCAACACACAGGATTTTACCTGTGCACTTGCCATCGGCAGGTCGTAATGGATGCCTTTGAGTTGCGCGCCACCGGCAATCCGCATTGGTGGCCTGCCGCCTTCCTGGGCCGCGATGCTCGCACCCATCAGGGCCAGTGGTTCAATCACTCGCCCCATAGGACGCTTGCACAGTGATACATCTCCGGTCATCTCGCTGTCGAAAGACTGGCCTGCCAGGAGACCACTGAGCAGACGGATACTGGTGCCGGAATTTCCCAGATCCAGCGGCGCCGCTGGTGCTTTGAGCCCATGCAGACCCACACCCTGAATCACCACGCGACCCTTTTCTGGTCCCTTGATCACCACACCCATAGCGCGAAAAGCCGCCACCGTTGCCAGTGCATCCTGCCCTTCGAGAAAACCGGTGACCTCGGTAGTGCCGTCAGCCAGAGCACCGAGCATAATGGAGCGGTGTGATATTGATTTGTCACCCGGCACTCGTGTCTCACCATTGAGCATGCCACCAGGCAGTATTCGAAATTCCATAATTTGTCTCTCAGGCGTCCGGTTCTGAACGCGTCGCCAGCCGATCGGCAAAGCCATCTCGCGCCTGTTTGGCGCGCGTAAATATCTCGTGCAGGCGCTCGCTGTCGCCTACATCAATGGCATCTCTTAACAGCACCAGGTGCTGACTAAACTCATCAACGGCACCGAGCAAAGCCTCTCGATTTGCCACTGCTATATCGCGCCACATTACCGGATCACTGGAGGCAATCCGCGTGAAATCGCGAAAGCCTCCCGCCGCGAATCGAAAAATATCGTCGCTAGCATCCGACTGTGCCAGAGCATCCACCAGAGCATAGGCCAGAACATGTGGTAAATGGCTGGTCGCTGCTAGCACTGCATCATGATCAGCCACAGACATGTCCACAACGTCGGCGCCCGTGGCGGACCACATAGCCCGCACCAGCGCCACAGCGCCAGCGTCACTATCCGGCTCCGGCGTTAGAATGACGCGATGATTAATGTAAAGATCAGCGTTAGCTGCGTCGACACCACTGCGCTCTGAACCTGCAATCGGATGCCCCAACACGAGTCGGGAATAGCCTCCAGCGGCGTTGGCGGCACGCTGCAGATTACCCTTTACGCTGGCAGCATCGGTAATCACCGGACCATCGCGGCGATCACCAACTAGCGCAATCAGGTCTGTCACCAGCTCTGCTGCGACAAGCGTGGGAGTGGCAATCACGAAAATATCCGCGCGCCCAACCGCCTCGGCAAGGTCCAGCGTATAGCTGTCTATCACACCGAGTTCCACCCCGCGAAGCAGGGAACCCTCCCTGTGCCCAAACCCCACCAACTCATCGCAAAAGCCTGCCCTGCGCAGCGCTTTAGCCAACGACCCTCCGATAAGGCCCAGACCGGCGATCACTACCGTTTTGGAAGGTAATAGCATCAGGTGCTTTACAGCACTGCTCGGGGGTAGGAGCCCAGCGGTTTGGAGAGAATAGACTGCTCTTCCAACTCATTCACAATTGCGGCAACGTTCTCATCGTGCAGATGACCCTCGAACTCAATAAAGACTACGTAGGCCCACTTCTCGGTGCGCGATGGCCGCGTATCTATACGCGTCAGACTCACCCCTGCCTTGCGAAAGGGCTCGAGCAAGTTAAATAGCGCACCGGGTTTGTTGCGGCTGGACACAATGATCGAGGTCTTGTCGCGCCCGCTGGGCGGCACCTCTTCGCGACCGACAATCAGAAATCGCGTGGTGTTGTCGGCATAGTCTTCTATATGTTCGGCCAGTTTCTCGAGATGGTATTGATCCGCGGCCATATCACCTGCAACCGCCGCCACACCCGGCATCTGCGACGCCATACGCGCGGCCTCGCCATTACTACTGACCGCCTGGCGCTCAACATGCGGCCAGTGTGTATCCAGCCAGTTTCGACACTGCGCCAGAGCCTGCTGGTGCGCACAGATTCGAGTAATGGAGTCTGCCGACACGCCTGCAGGCACAAGTAAATGGTGCGAAATTCGCAACTCCACCTCGCCGGAAATCTTGAGCGGTGAATCCATGAAATTGTCCAGAGTATGGCTCACCATGCCCTCGGTGGAATTCTCTACGGGCACGACGCCGTAGTTACAGTCACCAGACTCGACCTGGGCAAATACATTGGCAATTGTCGTTTGTGGTTCACAAACAGCGGCATAGCCGAAGTGCTTGATCGCCGCCGCCTGTGTGAAGGTTCCCTCGGGGCCGAGATACGCCACCTGCAGTGGCTTCTCCAGGGCCAGACAAGCCGACATAATCTCACGAAATATATGGGCTACCGTCTCACCGGCAAGCGGCCCGGGGTTTCTCTCGATAATACCGCGCAGCACCTGAGCTTCGCGCTCCGGGCGATAGTACACAACCTCAGTGACAGGCTCACCGCGTTCTCTAGCAGCCAGCACCTCTCCCAGCTTGATATCGGCTACGCGCTGGGCGCACTGGGCACGACGACTGAGCAGAGACTGAATCTCCCTGTCGATAAGGTCAATATCCTTTCTGACCTGGTCGAGATCTCGTTCGTCAGCCATGTATCTGCAGCCCTGTTATCCGTTGCTCGCTTCGAAATCACGCATGAAGCTGATCAAAGCATCCACCGCATCCTCGCTCACGGCGTTATAAATGCTCGCGCGCATACCGCCCACCGAGCGATGGCCCTTCAAATTGAGAAGACCTGCCGCTTCCGCCTGCTGCAGAAATGCCTTGTCCAAATCAGCATCGGCCAGCGTAAAGGGTACGTTCATGAGCGAACGGCTCTCGAGCTCAACCGGGTTGGCGTAAAAGTCACTGCTATCGATGGCTGCATAGAGTTTTTCGGCTTTGCGGCGATTGAGTATTTCCATCGCCGGCAGGCCTCCCTGATCCTCCAGCCACTTAAACACTAACCCGGCAAGATAGAGGGCAAACGTTGGCGGCGTGTTGTACATGGAGTCGTTCTCGTCGGCCACCTTCCAGTTCAGCATGGCGGGACACAGATCAGACGCCTGGCCCAGGAGATCTCTGCGCACGATTACCAGGGTGAGCCCTGCTGGACCAATATTCTTCTGCGCGCCTGCGTAAATCACACCAAAGTTACTGATGTCGATAGGGCGCGACAGTATGGTTGACGACATATCAGCAACCAGCGGCATAGCGACATCTGGCGTCCAGAAGAACTCCACTCCACCGATCGTCTCATTGGGCGTGTAATGCAGGTAATGCGAGCCTGAACGAACATCCCAGTTGGTAAATGCGGGTATCGTGCTGAAGTTGGTATCCTCTGAGGAGGCCACCACATTAACGTCAGCGTAACGTTTAGCTTCGGCTATCGCCTTCTTTGACCACTGCCCCGTGTTCACATACTCCACCGCACCACCGTCTGCCGCCAGGTTAAGCGGTACACTGGCAAACTGCGTACTGGCGCCACCTTGCATGAACAGCACGGCATAGTCGTCAGGGATAGAGAGTAAGCGGCGTA
Organism: uncultured Halieaceae bacterium; assembly: GCA_938045215.1. GTDB lineage: Bacteria > Pseudomonadota > Gammaproteobacteria > Pseudomonadales > Halieaceae > CALINF01. The sequence continues at coordinate 3,700 of CALINF010000078.1, forward strand.
AGGATTGCTCCGCTGCCTGCGCCACACCCACCACTTCGGGGCTGCGGTGACTCATCTCCATCAGAGACAGGCCCGTACCGTGCCAATCGAGCATGTCATCCCGGGCGATTTCCAGGACAGGCTGAGGCAACGCCGCCGGACCAGCACAAAAATTGAACCTACGCGTCATGCGTTTCTTCCTTCACTCGTTCTCGGGGAAAATTGATTGGTGATGCTTACTCTTCAGAGCCTGCATCGTCGCCACTACCACCCTCAGTATCACCCTCAATCTTCCCTTGCGTTCCAATTGCGGTTTCGTCCTCGTCCTCAAAGACGGGCTCTTCATCGGGTTCCGCAATACGCTCTACACTCACCAGCGATTCATCTTGCTTCGTACGGATAACGCGTACTCCCTGGGTATTTCTTCCCAGGAGTGACACTTCATCGGCGCGGGTTCTGACCAGTGTGCCCTGATTGGAAATCAACATCAGCTGATCGCCCTCGAACACCTGCACTGCACCGACAAGCTTGCCGTTACGCTCACTGGTGGACATCGCAATCACGCCCATTCCGCCGCGCCCCTTGGTAGGGAACTCCTGCAGCTCTGTGCGCTTACCGTAGCCGTTCTCACTGACCGTCAGTACACGACCGGTATCCGCAGGGATAATAAGCGAAATCATCGAATGCCCTTCGCCCAACCTGATACCGCGAACGCCACGGGCAGTTCTGCCCATTGGACGCACATCGTTCTCGCTGAAACGCACTGATTTACCTTCGCTGGAGAACAGCATGACATCACAGGTGCCGTCGGTGATCGCTGTACCAAGCAGCACGTCACCCTCGTCCAGATCCAGCGCACGCAGACCCACACTACGCTGACGCGCGAAGTCTGTGAGTGCTGTCTTCTTGACGGTGCCATTGGCAGTGGCCATAAAAATATAGTGACCTTCCTGATACTCTTCTACCGGCAAAATAGAGGTCACCCGCTCACCCTCTTCCAGCGGTAACAGATTGACCATGGGCCTACCGCGCGAGTTTCTGCCCGCCAGCGGAATCTGGTAAACCTTTAGCCAGTACACCTTGCCCATATTGGAGAAGCACAAAATAGTGGCATGCGTGCTGGCAATGAGCAGGTGTTCAACAAAATCTTCGTCTTTAACCGCAGTCGCCGACTTACCCATGCCGCCTCTGCGCTGCGCCTGGTAGTCTGACAATGGCTGCGTCTTGGCATAGCCCCCGTGAGAAATCGTCACTACACGGTCTTCCTCGGTAATCAAATCCTCAACGGTAAGGTCGTGCTGGGACGCGGTAATTTCTGTTCGCCGCTCATCACCGTACTCGGCAACGATTTCCTCCAGCTCTCCGCGAATCACATGCTTCAGGCGATCGGCATCCGATAAAATCTCCAGATAATCGGCAATCTCAACCAGCTTCTCCTGAAACTCGTTGAGCAATTTCTCGTGCTCAAGGCCAGTAAGTCGGTGCAGACGCAACTCGAGAATCGCCTGCGCCTGCGCGGGTGACAGATGGTATTGGCCGTCATGCAGACCGTACTGCA
>CALINF010000079.1 GCA_938045215.1 uncultured Halieaceae bacterium
ACATCGGCGGACTGCAATGGCATATTCAGGCCGAGCAACTGGGCACTGGGCACGCGGTCATGCAGGCGATGCCGGCTCTGGCGCAGGATAGCCAGGTAGTAGTGCTGTATGGCGATGTGCCCTTGCTACGGATCGAATCATTGCGGAGTTTGATAGAGGCCAGCAGAACCGGTCCAGCCTTGTTGACTGCGAAATTGGCAGACCCTTCTGGTTATGGGCGCATACTGCGCTCGGAAACTGGTGAATTGCTAGGTGTGGTGGAGGATAAGGACGCATCAACGGAGCAGCGGGCTATCGCTGAGATCAATACTGGCGTGCTGGCATCGCCCGCCTCAGACCTGAAACACTACTTACCCAAGGTGAACAACGACAACAGCCAGAGTGAATATTACTTACCCGATATTCTGCCCTTGGTATTAAAGGCGGGTAAATCCATTACCAGCAGTCTGGTGACGGATGAGATGGATGTGCTGGGAGTGAACGATCGTGTTCAACTGCACGCGGTGGAGCGAGAATACCAACTGCGAGCAGCGCAGGCCCTGATGCGAGAGGGCGTCACCCTGGCTGATGCCGGACGGTTTGACGTTCGCGGAAACCTGCGCTGTGGAAAGAATGTGTTTATCGACGTCAATGTTGTTTTTACGGGTGATGTTGTACTGGGAGACGATGTCCGCGTTGGTCCCAACTGCGTGATAACCGATACGAGCATTGGACCTGACTGCAGCATTCATGCGTTCTCGCATCTCGAAGGCGCGAAAGTGGAGCAAGGCGCTTCAGTGGGTCCTTATGCACGCCTGCGTCCAGGTACCGAGCTGTCAGCAGGGGCGCGGATTGGCAACTTTGTTGAAACCAAGAAAGCCCGTATTGGTGCTGGCAGTAAAGTGAATCACTTGTCGTATGTGGGCGATTGCCAGATGGGCGATGGTGTGAACGTGGGCGCCGGCACGATCACCTGCAACTACGATGGCGTGAACAAGCACCTTACTCGCATCGATGATGGCGTGTTTGTAGGCTCCAATTCCACGCTGGTGGCACCATTAACGATTGAAAAGGACGGCTTTGTCGCCGCAGGATCTACCGTCACCAAGACCGTGAGCGCCGGCGATCTGGCCGTGAGTCGTGCCAAGCAACGCAATATTGAGGGCTGGAATAGGCCGCAGAAACAATCAGAAGGAGAAGGTTGAGGTGTGTGGAATAGTAGCTGCCACGGCCAGGCGAGAGGTATCGGAAATTTTACTGGAGGGGCTACGCCGCCTGGAATATCGCGGCTATGATTCCGCGGGTATGGCGCTGATCGATAACGAACACCACCTGCAGATGCATAAGCAGCAGGGCAAAGTGGCTGTGTTGGAACAGTCTCAATCCATGCAACCCATCCTTGGGTGTGTCGGTATTGCTCACACGCGATGGGCGACGCATGGAGAGCCATCTGCTGCAAATGCCCATCCGCATATATCGTCACAGCGGGTAGCACTGGTTCACAACGGCATCATTGAGAATCATGTGCAGTTAAGGAAGGAGCTAAAGGCAGAGGGCTTTGAGTTTACTTCGGCTACCGATACAGAGGTTGTTGTGCATTTACTTGGCCAACAACTTAACGCCGGACATAGCTTACTCCATGCGATGCAGGCCACTGTTAAACGGCTGGAGGGTGCTTATGCACTCGCTGCGATTGATATAAAACATCCGGAAGAGGTCGTGGCGGCTCGCGAAGGCAGCCCCTTGGTAGTTGGCGTTGGTATAGGCGAGAATTTTCTGGCGTCAGATCAGATGGCGCTGCGTCAGGTGACTGACCGCTTTATCTATCTGGAGGAGGGTGATGTTGTACAGGCTACCCCCACGCACCTGTCAATTTTTGCACGCAATGGCGAACCTGTCACTCGAGCGCAGACAATGATATCCGCAGCCGTTGAAGTGGCCGATCGCGGTGAGTTTGAGCACTTCATGCTCAAGGAGATCTATGAGCAGCCCAGTGCGCTGTCAGCCACGTTGGGAGCAGTAGCCGATGGTCCGTTGATAGACGAGCAGTTTGGCGCAGAGGCCGCGGCGCTTTTTGACCAGGTCGAGACGGTACAGATTGTGGCCTGCGGTACCAGTTTTCATGCAGGACTGGTGGCTCGCTATTGGCTGGAAGATATCGCGGGCATTCCCTGTGATGTAGAAGTGGCGTCTGAATTTCGCTATCGCAAGCGGAAACAGCATGCCAACACCTTACTCGTTACGGTGTCACAATCTGGAGAAACCGCCGATACACTGGCGGCCCTGCGCAATGCAACTGAGCCGCAGTTCCTGGGTAGTCTGGTGATCTCAAACGTCGACAACAGCTCCCTGGTTCGCGAGAGCGATCTGGTTTTCTTAACCCGTGCCGGCGCTGAGATCGGAGTTGCCTCCACCAAGGCGTTCACTACCCAGCTGGTTGCATTTTTACTGCTGACAGTCGCGCTGGGGCGCAGACACGGGCTCGATGAAAAGATCGAACAGCAGTTGCTGGATGAGTTGCGCGAACTCCCGCGCTGGGTTGATCAGGTGCTGCAACTCGATCGCGACATTCAGCGTATGTCGGAAGCGTTTATCCAGAAACATCACGCGCTGTTTCTTGGTAGGGGTGTGCACTACCCCATCGCGATGGAAGGCGCTCTAAAGCTCAAGGAGATCTCCTATATTCACGCCGAGGCCTATCCTGCTGGTGAATTGAAGCACGGCCCGCTGGCGCTTGTAGATGCCGACATGCCCGTTGTGGCAGTCGCCCCTAATGACGACTTGCTCGAGAAGTTGAAATCCAATCTGGAAGAGGTGCGATCCCGCGGTGGAGAGCTGTACGTATTTGCCGACAACGTCGATGGGTTTCAAGATGAGCAACAAGTACATGTCCTGCCAATGCCGCACTGCCCGGAACGTCTGAAGCCTGTCCTTTACACGGTTGCCCTGCAATTACTTTCGTATCATGTTGCTCTGCAAAAAGGCACCGATGTGGACAAGCCCCGCAACCTGGCTAAGTCAGTCACCGTTGAATAGCGGCGCCAGCCGTCTGAACTGGTGTGTACGGGCCGCGAGGATGCTCAAGCTGTGAGGCGTGTACTATACTTCCCGTGATGTGCTTCAATTTCAATAAACGAGGAAAGCTGGATGATTACTATGCTGCGCGCCAATACAGTGCTCAAGGCCATTCTGGTCACCGCCATCTGCAGTTTTAGTCCGTCACTGCTGGCGGAGGCAACTGAGCAGAAAGTCTGGATCAAGGCGGTAGATAATGGCTCTCAATGCGAGGTATCGGCCTATTTCAAAGGGGACAAGGACAACTGCAAAAATAAGAAGGCGAATGGTCGGGAAGATTGTTCCAAGGATGAGGGCTGTGTCTGCACCCGTCAGGAGAAACACATTACCTGGCAGATGGATGGCAAGGAATCTTTCACCATAGAGTTTGATGAGGGAGACACCAACCCATTCATTACGAAAGGCGAGAGCGACTGCAATTTCAAGAGCAACAAGAAAGGCAAGCTACGCTGCCGTGTGAAAACCAAGAATTTGCCCAAGGGCCTCTACAGCTACAATGTTGCGGTGCCGCATTGTGAGACGACAACACTACAAATCAAGATCTATTGATAGAGGCTGAAGTAGCTGGGTGACTACAGACAGCAGGACCGTATCGCCCCAATAGGCGATGCAGCCCTGCTGGACGACACGATTACTCGGCGTTTGCAGCCTTGTATTCGCGAATCTCCGTGTTGAACTGTCCAGCCACTTCTTCTTCTACAGACACGGCAGCATTATAGGTTTCCACCAGTTTGGCATAGGCCTCATTGGCGGCTGCCTTGTCATCATCGCTGGCCTCTTTGGCCGCGGCCTCCGCCGCATTCATCGCGTTTTCTACGCAAGACATATAGTCGATATTGGCTGCCTGAAATGCCTTAACCGCTTTTTGGCCGGCGAGCATGTCCTCCATTGTGGAGCTAGCGCCATCTGGCATGGTTGGCGCTTCGGGCATATCGCAGTCCAGTGCCAGGGCGGGAGTGGCAACCAATGTTAGCGCCAACAGTGTGGATTTTATTGTTTTCATATGAGCTCTCTCTGCATGGTAAATGCGCAACATTAGCAGGACATCGCGAGGCTGCCAAGCCGTTCAAGCACGGCGTTATTGCTGACCAACCCAGAGTTTCGACAAGCCGTGTGCACGTTCCAGCTGTGCCGCGATACGTTGCGCATCAGCTTTACTCTCCAGCCCAATGATCCGTACGCGATAAACTGAAGTACCCGAACTATCCGCAGCGGCTACGATGACGGTGCCACTGTCGGGTTTGAGCCGCTCGGCCCATTCCTGCGCCTTGGCACGCTGACTGTAAGATCCAAAGTTCACAAACCAGCCATCGGCGCCGCCACTGGTGGCAGTATTCGTCGGTGTCGGTGTCGGTGTTGGCGACGCAGTGCTACTGCTTGAAGGTGTCGATGGACGAACCGGCTGCGGACGTGTTTCTGCCGCGACTGATGTGGCTGTCACTGCAGCATTGCCTTTCTCCAGTTGTAGTTTTAGCGTGTCAACCTGTTCGGAGAGGGTGGTATTTTCACTCGTTAGCGCATCGACCTGAGCCAGCATGCGGGCGTTTTCAGACTCCAGGCCGCGAGCGCGATCTCTTTCTGCCTGGATGTCTTGCTGCTCAACTGCTGTGGCGAGTCTGGCGCGAAGCTCTGTAAGTTCAGCCTCTGCTGCAGCACGCTCCTTGATAACGCCATAGCCTCCCGCGGCCAACAACGCCAGTGCCACCAGGGCAACGATAATCAGTCCAATCGGCAGCTTTTGAGGCTCTTCTGCGTATTCATTGTCGTCATAGTCATAGTCATCATTACCGTCATCGTCATCGATTTCGTCCTCCCATCGCTCATCCTCGGAGTCTGCCTCGGTGTACTCGAGCGGTAGCTCTTCCTCTGGCGTGATTGGTTCGGTAACAGTCGTTTCCGGCTCCTCATCCCATGGCGTTCTCTCAGATTGCTCAGCGGGTTGCTCGTCGAGCTCAGGGGTGGTGTCGTCTGCCCACAGGCCACCGACTGGGTCCTGTGCAGGTGTTGCTTCATCGTCCGCATCGGATAGACCGGCCTCATCCGTATACCCGTCATCGCCGAAGGGCTCGTCATCATAACCCTCAGCCGCGTAGTCGCTGGCAAAGTCTTCGGCCTCGATATCATCGACTTCGAGCTCTGTTTCACTATCGAACAGGGAAAAAGACGGCTCTTTCCTGACAGAGTCCCGTTCTAAGTTGGATGGAGTTGCTTGGCCAGTGGAGTCGTTGTCCCGGTCGTCATTATTGTCGTTGTTCATGAGGCGTTTGAGTCTCCATGCGACGGGTTATTCGGGCATGTTAACAGACAAGGAGGAGGGGTGTTTAGTTGATATTGTGCAGGGCACTGCATATTCCACAGTCATTTCACCCGGCGACGATGAGTAAGGCGCTGAAGTTCGGTAGAATAGATCGATGGACGTATCCGATATTCTTTCCCCTCTCAATGACGCCCAGCGAGAAGCTGTTGCGGCGGACAGTCAGAATCAATTAGTGCTTGCCGGTGCGGGCAGCGGCAAGACCCGAGTACTTGTTCATCGGATCGCCTGGTTGATTCGAGCGCTGGACTTCTCGCCGTATTCCATTCTGGCAGTAACCTTCACGAACAAGGCTGCTCGCGAGATGCGCAGCCGTATCGAGGAGATGCTGCAGATCCCCACACACGGTATGTGGGTGGGCACTTTTCATGGGCTGGCTCATCGGCTGCTTAAGGCGCATTGGAAAGAGGCAGGGCTGCCGCAAAACTTCCAGATACTCGACAGCGATGATCAGCTCAGGTTGGTGAAGCGAGTCTGCAGGGAGCTGGAGCTGGACGAGTCTCGCTGGCCGCCCAAGCAGGCGCAGTGGTTCATTAACGGGCAGAAAGATGAGGGTTTGCGCGCCGCGCATATTGAAGCGTCGCCCGGAGACCTGTTTCAGCAGACCATGTTGCAGGTTTATCGTGCCTACGAGATTGCCTGTGAGCGCGGTGGTATGGTGGACTTTGCTGAACTGTTGCTGCGAGCCCACGAACTGTGGCTGAAAAACCCCGACGTGCTTGCGCACTATCAGGGTCGTTTTCGCCAGATACTCGTGGATGAGTTTCAGGACACGAACAGCATCCAGTACGCGTGGCTCAGGGTGCTGGCAGGCAAGCAGATACCTATTGTGGCAGTCGGCGACGATGACCAGTCTATCTACGGCTGGCGCGGCGCAAAAATCGAGAACATACAGCGTTTTACCGAGGACTTTGTAGGCACTCAGACGGTAAGGCTGGAGCAGAACTATCGCTCAACCCAGACGATTCTTCGCGCTGCCAACGGGGTGATAGCGCACAATTTCGGCCGGTTGGGCAAAGAGCTGTGGACAGCGGGCGACAACGGAGAACCTATCACGCTGTATGCCGGCTTCAATGAGCAGGACGAGGCTCGATATATCGTAGAGCAGGCGCAGAGCTGGGCCGAGGAAGGTAACGAACGCGCCTCGATAGCGATCCTTTATCGGTCCAATGCCCAGTCCCGGGTGTTGGAAGAAGCGCTTATTCGAACCGGCATTCCCTATCGGATCTACGGGGGTCAACGCTTCTATGAACGCCTCGAGATTCGCAACGCGCTGGCCTATTTGCGTCTGTTACTCAACCGGGGTGATGACGCGGCAGTTGAGCGTGTCATTAACACCCCGCCCCGTGGTATTGGTAGCAAAACGCTCGATACGGTGCGTACTACCGCGCGCGAGCGCTCTATCCCGCTCTGGCAGGCGATCGCGGCAGTCATAGATGAGAAGCTCCTGCCTGCGCGAGCTCTGACGGCACTGGATGGTTTTCGTATTCTGATCAATGAGCTG
>CALINF010000080.1 GCA_938045215.1 uncultured Halieaceae bacterium
TCGTGGGAGCGGGTTGGGTCTAGACGTTTGGCAGCGGAACCCAGCAGACTACGAGCCTGTTTCGCCATGCCGCTGACGCTCGTGATTCCTGCCGCATCCGCAAACCCTCGCACAAGGTTGAGAGAGAGTCGCGCACCCCGAAACGGATTAACCGCCAGGTTTTTCACTGCCACTTGCAGCATCTCGGAGCGGTCCGGCGGTTCCTCGCCCTCCCAACTCTGCTCTTCATACCCGTATTTGGCGTCGCGGGATTCGTCGGCGAACATCTTCATCATAATCACGCCGGCTGCACCGTCGATCGTTGCGTGGTGAGTCTTTTGCAGCAAGGCCCAGCGGCCGTCGGCAAGCCCTTCGATTACGTAGGCTTCCCAAAGTGGCCGCGACCGATCCATCGGGCGACCGACGATGCGCGCCACCTGCTCGGCGAGCTGATCAGCGGCACCAGGGGGGGCGAGGCCGATGTGTCGAACGTGGAAGTCGAGGTCGAAGTTGTCATCGTACACCCAATACGGCCGATCGAGTTGGAACGGCACTTCCACGACCTTACGGCGCAGCGGCTCGAGGTGTCCGACCATGATACTGAAACGCTCACGCACGGCAGCGAACGGATTGAAGTCCGCAGACGGACGGTCGTAGATGCTCAGGCCGTTGACGTGACCGTAGGTGTTTGGTGTCTCCATCAGCAGAAAACTGACGTCGAGCCCTGTAAGTTGTTTCATCGAAGTTCCCTGAGATTAGCGTGGTAACCAGCTTAAGGGGTCAGAGCCCTTTGCGCAAAGTCACTCTGACCCACAACAGGTAGGCATCATAAAAGTCGTACGAACGAATATACGCCTCTACTTCAGGGTATCAATCCAGTGTTTTCAGCTCGCGGCGCATCACGTTGTCGGTACTGGTTTTAGGTAGATCATCAATAAACTGCACCGCACGGGGCACCTTATAAGCCGCGAGCTGTTCTCGACAGTAGGCAATGATGTCATCCGAGTTCGGGGTTGCGCCCTTTTTCGGCACGATAAAGGATTCGCATTTTCGAAAATGCAGCCAGCCGCAGCATGAGCGCAATCAGCCCGAAAATTGCATAAAAAACCCAGATTATCTGTGGGCTCGGGCTAAGAGCCTGTTCTGCGTAGCTCACCCAGATCGCGGCCCAGAAATACCAGATGCCAAGAAGGTGCAACCAGCGCCAATGTTTTGGATGCATCTTGCGACGCACCGGGAAGAACGAGGTAAGGGTCAGGGCGAAGAGCAAGGCGTAGCTTGCCATTCTCAGCAGCAAGTCAAGATCATTGTGCAGCTCTTCCCAATAGTAGGCATTGTGCAAGGTAAGCAACACCGCGATGAACACCGCTTGCCAGCCAAAGCCTGCAGCAAAAGACAGCCCAAGGTAACGTCGGTTTCGCAAAAGCCAATTCGACAATTTGCCCGGGAACAACTGCGTCATGGGTGTAGCAACGAAAGCGAGAAATACCCACGGGGAAGCGAGCTGCACAGACAGGCGAATCATATTGACCGCGGCTTCGGGGGTGGAGACACCTATCACCCAATACCCCAAGCCCATGGCCGCGAAGGTTAAGACTGCAATCAACCAAAAAAGTGGCCAGCCGTTGAGCACCCTCCGCTGCAATTGCCTCACCCGGTGACTTCGCCCACCGCGCGCACAGCCGCATCAATAGCTGCCTGTACATAAGCTTTGGCTTCTGAGTCGGAATTGGCAATGCTGATGCGACCCATTGGCTGGCGTCCCAACTCATGGGGAGCCTGCCCCTTCTCCCACTCCGGATCATCGAGCTGCATGTATTCATAGGCGTAACCGTGAGACCAGCGGTTAATGGTGATGGCCTCAATATCGCGCTCAGCATCGAAACCGTATTGCCCATACATACCGGTTAATTGCTGTGTTATCTCCTGCTCATACTCGGCAAAGGATGTACGCAACATTCGATGACGCCCCAAGCGAAAGAGATCGCGCCCAGACTGACCTGCAACATCCTTTGGCGCAGGCATATGGCCCATAAAAAATACCTCGGGTTCATCAGCACCCGTTGAAGGCTGATAGGCGCCCAGCGATACCCGTGGCGCAAGCGCGACCAGTTCAAAGAAACTGCCAGGGCACTGAAACAACGACGCCCCTCCCTTATGAACCGCTGCACCATCTTTGAGAAGTACATTGACCCACACAAACGGGGTCTTTACGCCATAGGCCAGGTTCTCCTTTTGCGTTGTGGGTAGCTCGGGGCATAGGTGCGGAACCATTCCGTTGTAGCCGGCGAGAATGCAATGATGCCCCCGAACCTCGTAGGCCTTGCCACCACTGACGTACTTGATATCTACCCCCTCATCCCGATTCACCACATTCACAGCGGTGCTGTTCAGGCGTATCCGCACAGGAGAACTCTCACGGTCGAGCTGGGAGTAGTCAAAGCGCGCGGTAACAACGTCTTGCATTGTCTCCCCTGACGCTACTGCAGGTATCAGCTTACGTACCAGCAATCTCGCAACCGAGGCATTGCCATCAGGGAACATGGGCGTCCGATAGTCATCGGGGTCAATCTCCTCCTCCGGCTGGGTCATGGAGTCGGGCAAACCGAGCGCATACAAACCCGGCGAACCCAGCGCGAACGCCTCCATAACCGACACACTCTCCAGGCCTACACCCCATATAGCACTGGCCCAGGGTTCAGTCAGTTTGATCGTAACGTCAGATACCTTAACCTTCTCGCGCAAAAAACTGGCGTAGCTGCTGTTGTGCACATACTGCACTTTTTCCTGCAACGACATGCCGTCCAGTAAATCCTCTTCACCGGCAATCAACGCGATCAACTTTACCTTATCGTCAGCAGGCAAATTGAGCCCGTTAATCATCTGGGCATAGTCTGCGCCGCCTGAAAAAGCTTCACTCCAGGGGCCGGCAACCAACTGGTCTTTGCCGTAGAGGTTTGCGTTCAAGTACAAGCCATACGGTGCGGCGCCATTACTCAACACATAGTCATCCGCACCTGCGTCTCGCAATGCCTGAAAATCCACACCGATCTCTTCGAGCAGCGAACGAGCCGCAGGACCTATATTGGCCTGTTCCAGATTGACACTACCGCCCATGCTGAGCAGCATTTTGTCCTGGAAATGGAACTCATTCCGTTTAGCGTGGCCGCCAAAATCGTCGTGATTGTCTAGCACCAAAATTTTTGCCGTGGGGCCCTTTTTCTTTCGATAGAGGTAAGCAGCGGCCAAACCACTGATACCACCACCCACTACAACCAGGTCGTATTCATCCTCTATGCGCTCATACTGAGAAGGTCGCTCGCCCTTCCAGGCCAGCTTGTGAGCAACTTCGTATGACCCCTCGTGGCTGCCCCGCATACCGGTAAGGACCGGAGGGTAATAATCGGCGCCTAACTTACTTTCTACCGCAGACGCCAAACTTGAATAGGG
>CALINF010000081.1 GCA_938045215.1 uncultured Halieaceae bacterium
GTGCCGGCGGCACCCTGGCCCTTGGTAACATGCCTCCACACCGCAAGGACGTCTTCAATCGCGGCCGGGAAGGGATGGGTCGGTGGACGGCGATAGTCGACCGAAACCATTTTCACTCCGAGGCAGTGCGCGACCCAGACCGCTTCACGTAGGGCACTGTCGCCGCCGCCGAATACGAATGCACCGCCGTGGGTATGGACGAAGACCCTGTCACCCCAGCGGACGTCGACTGTCTTGGGCGTGACGATGTAAGTTCGGACACCAGCTATCTCTTTAACTTGATAGGACACATCGTTGTAAGCTGCGGCCGCACGCCCGAGTTTCTCGCCCGCTAAATCGAAGTTAGCCTGCAGCTCCAGCCACTGCTCCGTCGTTTCGGGCGCTGGGATGACCGGCGGAATCTGTCGGGCCTTGACGATCTCAAGCATCTCCGGCGAGATGCCGACGGGGGCGGGGATGGTGCGTTCACCCAAAGTCGTGACACCGGGGGAAACCGGGGGGAGCTCTTGAGCAACAGCCAAGGAGCAGGTAACTAGAGAGACTGCTACGGATATGCTTAAACATTGTAGAAAAGTTGCTTTCATAAGGATTACAAATCTCCAGTCACACGGTCTGCTGCTAACAGCATTCGGAGCCTAAAATTATCATAGTGTCAATCTAGAGTCTTGAGTTTATTAGCGCAAACTTCGGCACTGAACATGAAGCAGCCATTCATCCCCAAGCTTGGTAACGTTTTGGTTCTGGCTGCAAAGCGGGATTTCACCTCCCGTAAACCATACGGCAGAAATTTGGCGAAAGCGGACTTCAGATATTTCCAATTGCGCCCTGCCGAAGCAACAGACAGGAGGCAGACAACCGGCGGTTGCGGCTGACAGAACACTTGCGGGTGCCGCACATATTGGTATGCACTTATTAGATTAGAAGGGGTAGGACTCTCTTACTTGAGACAGATTAGACTCTGACATCAGCGGTTCAGCAAAGACCACATAGCGTAGTGGCCCATTCGCCGACAAGGCATCAAACGGATAGCATGTGACAAGCAACAGGCCTGAGTCAGCATCACCAATATTAATTTGCTCGCTATGAGCGTTCACTACTCGAATATTGCTCACCCTGAACAAACGCTGCGCTCCGTCAAACCCCTCAAGTCGCACCATCTCGTCAACAGCAACGTCTGCCAGTGGCGCGAAGTGTGTATCGCGGTGACCGCTGATAACGGTTAGACCAACGCCACCGGGTAGCGACGAGCGCGGTGAGTACCCCGGACCGAAGGCAAGCACATTGCCTGAATCACCGTATAAAACTGGCAGGTTGATCGCGACGGACGGCACCTGTAGCTTGCCAACGGGCCAGGTATCGGCCCAGGGCCAGGGCTTAATCGGGCGCTCACTTGATTCGAGGCTGCGAGCCCAGGCTCGATCAATCAGCAAAGGCGCGACGGCCGCTTTGGCCTTGATCAGACCGGCACTGCCGATCTGCTGTAGACCCAATAAAACCAGACACAGTGCCAGTACATCACGCCAGTTTTCAACTTTTGGCAGGCTAGGCATCACGGCCCTCCTGGCGCATCACACGGGCCATCAAAACGACAAACAGCAATAGAAGCCCAAGATAGAGACGCGCCGGTCCCGTTGTTGCCGTTCTCGGGTAGGCAAATACCTGCGCTGCCTGCCCATGCGGTGCGCTATTGGGTACGGCTGACCGATGCAGACCGCTTCCGTCAGGCCGCACTACAATCTCTTCAATAGCGACGAAACTGGTGTAAGGGCTGAGCAGCTGGTGCGTCAGCGCAACATCGAGCACTTGCGCTTTGATCTGATCCGGATCTGCACCCAGCACCTTCTGATCGAGGAGCCCTTCTATTTTCCGTCGAGCCCACAAGCTGGCAACACCACTATGACCTGCAATAGGGTTAGGCTCCGCTGCAGGGGCATTTGAATCTGGCAGTGAAACAACCTGCTTCCACGACTGTCCGGCGCGAGTCCCTGTTACCTCCAATTCACCCACCGGTGGCGCATCACCAAAACGCAGCGCGAGTATCACGGGCTCCTGTGCGTAGAGATCTGGCACAAACTCTGGCCAGGATTCAACCGAATCTTGCCAGGACACTGCGATATCGATCATCGCGGGTTGCTGCAGTTGTGACAAAAGATGATCCATCTTTTGGCCAACCTCATCTGTAGCGCCGATATGCGTATGCGTGCCACGGCCAATATCGGCGGCTTTACGCATAAACCAGCTGTTGGGTGCAGAACCAATACCCACCGTGAAGAGACGCGAATCACCGAGCCTCGCTGCTATTTCGTTGTATAGGGCAGACTCATTCCCTACCGCCCCATCGGTGATGAAGATAATCTGCCGAAGATGCTCTGCGACCGCAGGATTATCGGATGACTCAACGGCCGGGCTGTGCAGTGCGTCAAGCAATGCCGGCATCATCTCGGTGCCACCAGAGGCCTGTAGCTGGCGCACAAACTCCTGTGCTCGCTGCACATAGTGTCGAGTTGCCCGCATTGGACGCTGATACAACTTACGGTGGGTAGAGTTAAACTCGATAATATTAAAGTAGTCATCTCTGCCTAATCGCTGCAGAGCCTTCGACACGCTGAGCTTGGCTTGATCGATCGCCACACCACCCATCGAACCCGATGTATCAACCACGAAGATCACTTCCCGGGGCATCTTTACACGAGTTTCTGACCGGATCGGCGGAAGTACCATCAGCAATCCGTAGTGCTGATCGTCAACCTCCTCAGTGAACAAAGCAACCTTGGGCTGACCTCCAACCACAGGACGCCAATGCAGAACAAAGTCGCGATCCATCTCGGTCACACCACCCACCAGTTCAACGCTGTAGCGTTGCTCATCGCGCTGCAAACGAACCTCGTGGTAGAGCGAGGAGACCTCTGCAAGCGGCAACCCCATATCCAGACTCGCGGTAATCACCGCAGGATTTAACGGAGACTCCCCCGGATCACGATGTGGTGCCACATAGGGGGTAATACGATTAGCATCAACAACCTGATCTGTGGGCAGACCCCAGCCCTGCACAGGGTCGATCTGTTGCGTTTGCGCCATCTCAGCATCTATCGATACCGGCTCACCCGGAATGTACCGAGGCGTGAGTGTCATGGGAAAGCGGAGGCTGAACTCACCCGCGCGGTAGTCCACACTTTGCACATACTCCAGCTTTACCGTTACCCGTTCACCCGGCGCGATATTGGCGATACGACTCGTAAACAGATTGGGGCGTTGCTGCTCTACCAGACTGGCTTTCTTGCCTGCCTGTTTAGCCTTTTCATAGCGTTTACGGGCCTCCTGCCGCTCACGTACCTTACCGATTACGCGTCGATCTCCCACGGTCATTTCCATATAGCGTACGGCCGCTGTGCCCGGCAGAGGAAAGCCATAAACGCCCTCTGCCCATTGCGTGCTTGTATTGATGAAGGTCTGCTCAAGCTCAACCACAGCTACCAGGCCACTGATGTCAAAGTGCACACGCGTTTCTGTAGCCAGCGCGGCAATGGGCGTTGATCCGGCACTGTGCAGAAGCAAGTGACCGGCACCCTGCCCTTGGGCCGATACTTGCTCATTCATCTCTTGCGCAGATTGCACAACGCTGGCAGACAGCACAGAAAACACGATAGTTGCTGCTGCCAGCAAAGGTAAGCAGCGAAAGTAGAGCCAAACCAGTAGCGTAACGCTACGGCTGGGTGAGCTTACGGGTATTGGCCAATACAAAAGAGCACAATTGCGCACGGATAATCTCCAATGAGTGAGTGCTATTCATTGAAGCGCGGCGGTCTGTCATCTACCGGGATGAATTGTGACAAGCTCATGAGCAATTGTGGCGAAATCGGGCAGCCTATTGAGTAACGGCCAGTTCTTTGAAACCATGCCTGCTGCTGTAAGGGATGACAGAACCAATGCCACACCATATCGCGATCGTTGAGGACGAACAGGCGCTTGCCGATAATTATCGGGAAGCCCTGCAACGCCTTGGATTTCATGTGAGCCATTTTTCAACCCGTGAGCAGGCGCGGCGCCAATTCGCCGAGGCGCTACCCGACCTGGCAATCATCGACATTGGGCTAGGTGACGATATTGAAGGTGGCTTCGAGCTATGCCGCCAGCTGCGCGCGCAGGCACCGCTGCTGCCGATTATGTTTCTTACGGCTCGCGACTCCGAGATCGACATCGTGTCGGGCTTTCGTTTGGGCGCAGACGACTATCTTACGAAAGACATCAGCCAGACCCACATGCTGGCTCGAATCAACGCTCTACTGCGGCGTGCACAAGCGTTAACTGTGCCAGAGGCTAGCGAGCATAGAATGCTGCGCGGATCACTTGCACTTAGTTTGGAACGCATGACAGTGCATTGGCAGGAACAGCCTGTTGATCTGACCGTAACGGAATTCTGGATTATTCATGCGCTGGCAGAGCGCGTGGGTCATGTGAAGAACCGACAACAACTCATGGATGCGGCCAGCGTGGTGCTCGACGACAACACAGTGACATCACACGTCAAGAGAATCAGACGCAAATTCAAACAGCTAGACCCTGGCTTTGACGCGATTGAAACAGCCTATGGCCTGGGCTACCGCTGGCGAGATCAGTAACTTGAGTTTGCGCCGGCAGCTTTTGCTAGTGAGCTTGTTGTTATTGGCGCTGCCGTGGGCCGGCTGCCAGTTCATACGCGAAATAGAGGTCACCCTGCGGGATGGTCAGGCTAGATCTGCCGTGACAACAACCGATGCCATAGCGTCTTCGCTGCGCGACAGGCCGGACATCATCTACCCGGACACGCGTAGGGAACGCGACCTGCCGGGCGACGATGGAGGACTGTTTGCCAGGGCCTCTGTAAGCCCGGTAATTGTTGATGGCTATACCGATGACTGGGATCAGACCCACTCACAATCTCGACAAGCTCTCGATACCCAATTGAGCGTGAGCTATCAGGCACAAACAAGCGGGAATGAACTCTACCTGCTGTTTCAGGTTGAAGACTCAGAGGTAGCGTTTCATAACCCGGGCTACTCCAGAGAACCCAACGGCGACAGATTAACGTTGGTAACCTGGATGAACGATCGCAGACAATCCTATGTTATCTCTACAGCCGCGCCGGGGCAGGTTCGTGGTCAATTCGCGAGTCGGCGCGAGCCGGGGGCTAACGCCAGCAGTATCAGGGGCTACTGGCAGGATACTGCCGGCGGCTACACGGTAGAACTGGTGATGCCACTATCACTCACCGGAGCCCGACTGGGCTTTTACGTTACTGACATCAATCGCAATAAAAACAAGAGTAAAAACAGCGATATCAGTTATCTGGGGAACGTGCAGCCAAACGCTACTGCGGCCCCTCCGTGGCTGGTGTATCCCACGCGAGAACTTCTGGAAACGATGGACCGCTTCTCAGCGCTAGGCAGCCAGATAGCCGTTGTCGATAAAAGCGGCCGGGTTCTTGGCAGCGCGGGCATACCATCTGACCTGACTCCCGCTGCAGACTCTGAGTCGACATTCTGGCTACTCAAACTGCTCTACCGCGCCATTTTGTCTGGCGACTCACTCGTATCCATGCCTTTGAGCGACGCTCAGGGGAGACTCTCAAGTGAAGAAGTGACCGCAGCACTTGCCAACCGCAGCGAGTTTCGCTGGTACCAACCAGTCGTCAAAGATCATGGCTCAATTTTATCGGCTGCCGCACCGATCCACGCAGAGGGGATAGTGGTAGGCGCGGTGATCGTACAGCAAGGTAGCGAACGCTATCTATCTCTAACCGACCGGGCTTTCGGCAATATGCTTCGTTACGGGTCTGCAGCTCTGCTGGCAGCGGTGCTATCGCTGCTGCTCTTTGCGAGCTTTCTGAGTTGGCGTATCGCACGACTGGGCCGACATGTCGATCAGGCCATAGAGGAAGACGGCACCGTTCGAGGTACGTTTCATAGCAGCAATGCTAATGATGAAGTTGGCGAGCTGTCGCGGCGGTTTTCGAGCCTCATTCAAAGGGTGGGTGAGCACAACGACTATTTGCGCACGCTCAGCAGTAAGTTGTCGCACGAGTTGCGTACACCGATAGCGGTTATACAGT
>CALINF010000082.1 GCA_938045215.1 uncultured Halieaceae bacterium
ATTCAATCACATCAGCAATCATAGTTATAGACCAGTTTCCACGGTTCGCCGAGCATTGTTATTGTGTGCCAAGATAATGACTATCCAGTGAACCCCTAACCTACATTAGGCAGCCCCCACGTGCAGCGTCAACGGTCTTCAGCTTTACTCATCTTGCTCTCCTTAGTCATAGGGCTGACGGCCTGTGGAGAGCCACAGCGGTTTGCGGCGTTGCCGCCCGGCACCACGGTGCTGGCGTTTGGCGATAGCATCACTTACGGGGTTGGCGCTGCCGCGCACAGCAGTTATCCCACGCAACTGGCAGCCAGTACGGGCTGGCAGGTAGTTAACGCGGGCATCTCCGGTGATACCGCCCGAGAGGCGCGTACCCGGTTAGCACCTCTGCTGGCCCGGCATCAGCCAGAGCTGGTGATCATTGAGCTTGGTGGTAACGATTTTCTGCGCCAGCAACGGCCCGCACAGGTAAAAAGTTTTCTGCAGACGATCGTGCGTGAAGCCAAGGCTTCGGGGGCGATGGTTGTGCTGGTGGCAGTGCCGCGCCTGTCGATGCTCAGAGCCACTGTGGGTGCGCTTGAAGATGCGTCTTTGTACGAACAACTGGCAGATGAAGAGCAGGTTATTTTGGTGCCTGACCTGCTTTCGAGCATATTGTCGGACGAGTCACTGCGAGCAGATGCAATTCATCCAAACGCCGATGGCTATGCTGTGTTTACCCAGGGCATCATGGCTGTGCTGAGAGATGTGGGTTTGTTGGGTGCTGATAGCTAGCGACTATTTGCGCTTGTCATCGTAGCTGTGCCAATGGCCATCGTCACCCTTGTAGAGGTTGAAGCGCTCTGCGCACTGCGTCTCGGGATCGCCGCTGCTCACGCCGGTAGCACCTGAATTGTAGTTCTTGCCACGCACGCAAACACGCATGTTCTCCTCATTTGTAGCAAGCTTTTCGTCATAGCTTGGGTTGCGCGACGATTGATAGGGGCCGGTGTAATACCAATAACCCGCACCGACGATAATAGCGAACGTGAGAAGGCGTGACAGCATGAGTTCTGATCCTGTTCTGATGTGGCGAACGTTGTTTGAGTGTAGTTTATCTGCTGGTGTCTTGTCAGTGGCAGCTGCTCACGGTTAGGCTGTTTTCGTTAACGAATGTCAGCTCACTGGTTTTTTGGAGATATCTATGGATTCTGCGCTGCCCTACAGTGAAATCATCAAGGTACGCTTTCGCGATACCGATTCTCAGGGACACCTGTATTTCGCGAACTATCTGGTGTTTGCCGATGAGATAACCGGCTTCTATATGGCACAGCTGGGATACAACAGCTCCAACCCGGGAGATGTTCCTTGTTACATCTTTACCGTGAATCTGAACTGCGATTACCTGGACGAGTGCAAGGCGCTGGACGAGATCAGGGTATTTACCGGCTATACGCGACTGGGTAACTCGTCTGCAGAGGTGGCATTTGAGCTATACCGCGAACACGATAGCGTACTGTTGTCGAAGGGGAGCTTCACTCAGGTCTTTGTCGACAAGCAGACGCGCAAATCCTGCCCCATTCCTGAAGTGTTTCGTGCCTCCGTCATCGCCAGGCAGCCTGAGCTTGCATGATTCTTTGACATCCCATATGCGCCGGGCTGCGTATGCTGGGCAGAGAGTTTTTTTTGGGGGAACCTATGCCGCTCAATCCTAACCCACAGGGGAAGGGCCTGGTGCCAGTGTTGGAACACTGGGAAAGTCACCAGCCAACCGATGTGGTTGCCAAGCCACCACGCCAATTGCTGGGTGACTATTTGGTGTCGCTGCTTATTCTGTCGGCGAGCTTCGGTTTTAAGCCGATACCGGGGCGCGGCTACTATCTGTATCTGTGTGATGGCCAGTGGCAGCTATCCCTCATTGCGCCCTGGGAATGGTCACGCGCCTCAGCCCGGCTGTACGCCGGCGAGTGTGAGTTGCGTACCGACATGACATGGCAATTGACGCCCTCGGAGAATCTGCAGGATTATCCTGAGCTCATGGCAGCGCTGGAGGCCTTTCAGGCAGGATTTCTTGAACTGCTTAGCAGCGACGCGCCGTTGGAGGATGACCTGCCCCTGTATGTTGCCCGATTGCCGTTCTATCAGCGGTTGCTGGCAACGGGTCTGTCGGCTTCGGTACGTCGATCAACACGGGCGGCAAATCGAGAAGGCATCAGTGCAAAGCAGTGGCTTGGCTCTGTTAAGGCAGAGCAGCTGACGCTCCTGTCTGGTAGCACAGTAGTGCCAGGCTGATGCCTGATCAGTACCAGGTAGGACATTAAAGCGTATGGAGTCGTTGCAGCTGTGGCAATACATAGCCATCGCGCTATTGTTTGTTTGGGGCGGGTTTGTGCGTTCGGGCCTTGGATTTGGCGGTGCGGTACTCACACTGCCTTTCCTGCTGATGGTGTACAACGCGCCGCTGGTTTTTCTCCCTATCATTGCAATACATTTGTTGTTTTTTTCTGCACTCACACTGGTGCAGTCACACTGGCGTGATCGTGGCCTGAGCACTGCCCAAAAGGAGTCGCAGGGCACGGTAAATTGGGCGTTCCTGCGCTACGCGTTTCCACTGATGATCATCCCAAAGCTTATAGGTGTGGCCGGCGTGATCACGTTGCCGGTTGATATCGTCAGTGGCTTTATTTTTGTAGTGGTCTCCGTGTATGCGGTGAGCTACATCCTCGATCGCCCTTTTCGAAGCAACAGACCATGGCTGGATAAAGTGTTCCTTATTCTGGGGGGGTATGTCAGCGGTACCTCGCTGATCGCCGCCCCCCTGGTGGTGCCCGTTGCGGCGAGTCACGTTCCCAAGAATCAGCTGCGCGATACCCTGTTTGTACTGTGGTTTGTGCTTGTCGCGCTTAAGCTTATCGCCTTCGTGTGGACGGGTATCGACCTACAGTGGATGCAGCAACTCTGGCTATTGCCCTGTGCGGCGGTAGGCCATGTCATCGGCCTGCGCTTCCATAAATATACCCTGCAGGCCGATACCAAGGTGTTTTTTCGGGTACTGGGAGTGGGATTACTCGCGGTGAGTGTGGCTGGATTAGCGCGCAGTATTTTTGCCTGAGCCTTTTCCCGTTATTTCTACTAAACTAGGGGGATGTAATCTGCTTCGATACGGTGGTATCCCATGTTAATTGTTCGTTCCCTGCTGACTGCTGCTGCGCTTGTACTGGCTGCATCGCTTTCCATTGCTCAGGACAAGGTGCTGATGGAGACGGATTGGCTCGAGTTCGTGAAAGGGCACAAGGGTAATACGGTTGGTGCTGAAGTGCGCGAGGCCGACCGAGACTCCACAACCGGCGGTTCCAGGCTGGTGATTGCCATTCCCAAGGTGGCCATGGATGACCCCACTATGATGGAAGAGGTGAGGGTGGTAGGTCAGGCGCCCAAGGAGATCGATCTACTGCCGGATTACGAGTACGAATGGGTGGAAGATTACGACAACGACTATTACGGACTGATCATCAAATTCAGTGAAGACACCCAATATCCAATCCGCTTGTACATAGAGTCGAATTCTGGCTTTATC
>CALINF010000083.1 GCA_938045215.1 uncultured Halieaceae bacterium
GCGAGTCGAAACTCTCAGGGCTGCTGAGGCTCGCATCGAGTACCCAGATGAGTACTGCCGTTGCGACGAAAAGGATCACACCACTAATACGATGCGCTATGGAAGCCCATGCGGTAATAGGCAGCCGCATGGTGCTGATATCCAGATTTACGGGACGATTATCTTTCACAAGTCAGGTTCCCTCGTTCGCACGCCACTAGGCGTTTTTGTGGGCTGGCTGAGACCAGAAAGTGCTGTCCGGTACTACTTGGACGGCGTACTAAAACGCGCGGAATTATAGGCACTTAGACGCGCAAACACAAACCAGACAGAAGTTCAGAACCTGAACAGAAGCGATGTTGCTAAAATCGACGATCTCCCAACATCCTGATCAGCGATTTTATGCGCTTTAACGGTGCACATAGGCTCATATCGCCTCTGGTCAATTGACAAAAGCATCGGACTCTCTATAGTTGACCACCCCTCTGAAAGACATTCCAGGACCCTTTATGAGCGACAAGAAAGCAACCCTGACAATTGATGGAGTTGATGAGCCAATTGCGCTGCCAATATACAGCGGCAAGCTCGGCCCGGACGTTATCGATGTTGGTGGCCTGACTGCCAAGGGCATGTTCACCTACGATCCCGGCTTTGTATCTACTGCATCGTGCGAATCGCAGATCACCTATATCGATGGGGGCAAGGGCATCCTTCTGCACCGTGGTTATCCTATCGATCAACTGGCTGATCATTCAGATTACCTGGAAACTTGCTACCTTCTGCTTTACGGCGAGCTGCCGTCTGCGGAGCAAAAAGAGAAGTTCGTCAATACTGTCCACAACCACACCATGGTACACGAACAGCTGCGCACCTTTTTTAACGGATTCCGTCGCGATGCGCACCCCATGGCCATTATGTGTGGCGTTGTTGGTGCCCTGTCGGCTTTCTATCACGACTCGCTCGACATTTCTGACGAACATCATCGTCAGGTCGCTGCCTTCAGGCTGATCGCGAAGATGCCCACTCTGGCAGCTATGAGCTACAAGTTTTCTATCGGTATGCCCTTCATGTACCCCGATAACAGCCTGAACTACTCGGAAAACTTCCTTCACATGATGTTTGGTAATCCATGTGAGCCAAGCGCTATCAGCCCCGTGCTGGCCAAAGCAATGGATCGAATCTTCCTGCTCCACGCCGATCACGAGCAGAATGCGTCAACCTCTACTGTAAGGCTTGCCGGGTCATCAGGCGCTAATCCTTTCGCTTGTATCGCGGCAGGTATCGCGGCCCTGTGGGGCCCCAGCCACGGTGGTGCCAATGAGGCCGTGCTGGAAATGCTGGAGGAAATCGGCGATGTCTCACGCATCGATGAATTCGTCGCCAGAGCCAAGGACAAGGATGATCCGTTCCGCCTGATGGGCTTTGGTCACCGCGTGTACAAGAATTTTGATCCTCGCGCCAAGGTTATGAAGGAATCTGCTGACGAGGTACTGGCGGAGCTGGGCATTGAGAACGATCCACTGCTGGCCATTGCCAAGCGTCTGGAAGAGATAGCCCTTGAGGACGAGTATTTTATCGAGAAAAAACTCTATCCCAATGTCGACTTCTATTCCGGGATCATTCTCAAGGCTATCGGTATTCCCACCAGTATGTTCACTGTGATTTTCGCCGTTGGGCGCACCGTGGGGTGGATAGCTCACTGGAATGAAATGATTTCAGGCAGCTACCGTATCGGCCGGCCGCGCCAGTTGTACACAGGGCACGAGCAGCGCGACTATGTTCCCCTGTCGGAGCGTTGAAACCAAATACAAGGTAAAAAAAGGTCGCGCCGCGGCCTTTTTTGTAGACAACCAAACAGTACCTGGATTTGCCGTTACGGCATGGAAAGATATCAATGACAGACATCGTGATCAGTGGCACCGGCCTCTACACTCCAGCACAATCAATCTCCAACGCGGAACTGGTCGACTCGTTCAACAAATACGTTGATCTTCACAATGAAGAAAATGCAGCTGCTATAGCAGCGGGTGACCAGGTAGCACTGCAGCATTCTTCGACCGAATTCATCGAGAAAGCCTCGGGTATCAAGTCTCGCTACGTCATCGACAAAAACGGCGTTCTCGACCCCACTCGCATGACGCCCCGCATCCCGGACAGGCCCAATGAAGAGCATTCGGTCATGTGCGAAATGGCCATCGCTGCGGCCAGCGAGGCCATGACACAGGCCGGTAAAACAGCCCAAGACATCGATGCAGTGATCGTTGCGGCCTCCAATATGCAGCGTGCCTATCCCGCTATTGCGGTGGAAGTTCAGGACGCACTGGGAATAACAGGCTTCGGCTTTGACATGAATGTGGCGTGCTCATCAGCAACATTTGGTATTCAACAGGCTCGCGATAGCATTGCCAACGGCAGTGCTCGCTGCGTACTGATGGTCAACCCTGAAATCTGTAGTGGCCACCTCAACTTCCGCGATCGAGACTCACACTTCATCTTCGGCGATGTGTGCACCGCAGTCATCCTTGAGTCTGCCGAGACGGCAACATCAGCCGATCAGTACCTCATCGTGGACAGTAAACTGCAAACAATCTACTCGAACAACATTCGCAATAACTTCGGCTTTCTGAACCGTGGCGACGACGCCGGTGTTGGACAGCCCGACAAGTTGTTTGTGCAAGAGGGACGCAAGGTGTTCAAGGAGGTGTGCCCGGCCGTTGCCACGCAAATCTCCCAGCAATTGGAGAAACTGTCACTCACACCCGATCAGCTCAAGCGGTTGTGGTTGCACCAGGCAAATCTGAGCATGAACCAGTTGATCGCCAAAAGAGTGCTGGGGCGTGATGCCACCGCGCAAGAGTCGCCTACCATCCTGGATGAATACGCCAACACCAGTTCGGCTGGTTCGGTCATTGCTTTCCACAAACACCGCAGCGACTTCATGCGCGACGATATCGGCGTACTGTGCTCATTTGGTGCCGGCTATAGTATTGGCAGCGTTATCCTGAAGAAGCTGTAACGCACGAGCGCTCAGTGCTCTATTGCTTTGCGCTACGCAGTGTTTGCCAGCAACTGATCCAGCACCTCCAGCAAGCGATCACACTGCGCGTCAGTACCAATGCTGATGCGCAAATAGTCGCTGATACGGGGCTTGTCAAAAAAGCGTACGATCACGCCCTGCTCTCTTAACCCGCTAAACAGCGATTGCGCGCGAACCGCAGGGTGTGTCGCGAACAGAAAATTGGCACTCGAAGGCAGCACTACAAACCCGCGCTCGGTCAGCGCCGCTGATACACGCTCCCTTGATGCAACGACTTTGTCTCTGCACTGCCTGAAATAGTCCTCGTCCTCATACGCTGCCACTGCGGCGTGTTGTGCCACCACATCGAGCGGGTAGGAGTTGAACGAATTCTTGACGCGAGACAAGCCCTCAATAAGCTCGCTTTGGCCCATCGCCACGCCAACGCGCATTCCAGCCATGGCGCGCGACTTGGACAGTGTTTGTACCACCAGCAAATTGTCATATTGATCAATCAGGGCGCATGCGCTTTGTCCGCCAAAATCGATATAGGCCTCATCGATAACCACTACCGAGTCGGCATTGCCCTGCAAGATGGCACGAACTTCGTTCAGGGACAGCGCGATTCCCGTCGGCGCGTTCGGATTGGGAATGATCACTCCCCCGTTTGGCTGCTGGTAATCCTCTACCCGAACTCTGAAGTCAGGGCCGAGTGGCACAGGCCGTGCCTCGACACCATACAAGCCACACCAGACAGGGTAGAAACTGTAGCTGATATCGGGATAAAAAATTGGCTGCTCGTGCTTCAACAGCGCCTGGAATACGTGTGCGAGCACTTCATCCGAACCGTTCCCAAGGAATACCTGGTTGCGCTGCAGTCCATTGGCACGTGCGATAACTTCTGCGAGTGCGTCAGACTCGGGGTCGGGATACAAGCGCAGCGCGTCGCCATCGACATTGCGTATCGCAGCCATCACGCGCGGCGAAGGCGGATACGGACTTTCGTTGGTATTGAGTTTGACCAGTTGTGTGTGTCTCGGCTGTTCACCGGGCACATAGGGTGTCAGCCCTCGGGCAAGATCACTCCAGTAACGGCTCATTGATGCATCCTGTACGTGCAGGTTGTCTGGGAACAAAGACAGGAAAGCCCGGATAAACCGGGCTTTCTTGCAATAATAGTGGCGTCCCCTAGGGGGTTCGAACCCCTGTTACCGCCGTGAAAGGGCAGTGTCCTGGACCACTAGACGAAGGGGACGCAGTTCAGAGACATTGCGAATCGCTCCGCCCCTGAGGCGCGCTATTGTAACCAAGCCTGAGACTTTAGCAAACACCACTTTTGAACGTGCCGCAGATATAATCAGTACTTAAACTGGGTATCAATCATGATGCGATCATAGTCGAGCGCCCCACCGGCGTCCGCCAGATTCTTTTCACCTGCCTCGTTATCCAGGAACCAGGTGAAGCCGACGTTCCAGGACTTGTTGATACCCACTTTACCAGCCAGTCGATGACCCTTTCCGTCCGTGCCACCGCCGGCAAAATCCGAGTCACTCAGGAGACCCAGAACTGCGTCGGCTTCAAGGTCCTGATACTGGTAGGCAAACTGCCAGGTACCGCGACCACTGGCCTTACCAATTTTGGCACCAAGCAACCAGCCAGTATCAAAATCATCCGCGTCCTGGTTCTGCACGTAATTACCGTAGACGTTGAAGGGCATATCAAACAGACTTAGCCCCAGGTCGGCCCCCACTTCAACCATTTCATAGTTGAACTCATAGACACCGTCTATCGAGGAATTTCCAAAAAAGTCGTCATCGTAATATGACTCGTTGCCGGCTGTCGGAAAGTCATAGTATCCCAGCGTCGCTGTCAGTTTGGCTGAGCCCAACGCAAGCTTCGCGCCACCTTGCAATCCCCACGCGAATTCGTCGTTGCCTTTTCGGGTGTCACTCTCAAGCCAATTACCAATGAAGTTTCCGAACAACATGCCGCCATCCCAACCGGCTGCAACGCCTTCCGGCCTCCAGTCACCGTCCCACATCAATGCTGTTTTCTGTGGCCTGTATAGCGGGTTACTGAATTTGCCCGCCATCAGATTAGCGTCTTCCGTCACATTCCATTTGGCATAGGCTAAATCCAGTCGTAAATCTTTAGTCGAATTTCCGCCACCTAGCGTTTGGTTTGAAGATACGGGGTCGTCGCCGCCGCTAGCAAACCCCAGGCCCACATCTACATCGGAAGGCAGGGATGCCACAAATGCTGCTCGAGCACGAATACGGTTTCGCTCACGATCGCTTCGTCCTTCGATATCAATCGACTCATAGCGATAACGGAAATCGCCTTTCATCTTTATACGATCGGCCCAACTCGCTGCCTCACTACTTTTCTTCACTGCCGACAGTTCTGTCTGTGCAACTTCCAAATTCTGCGTTGTAACACTCGTCATCTGCTTCAATTTGGCATTTTCTTGCTCCAGCGTATTAAGACGCTGCGTGAGAGCCATCATATCGGCCCTGAGCTGATCGAACTCAGCCTCACTGACATTGGCGACCGCCTGCGTGCTACCCAACACCGCGCCCGCTACCGCTACTGCTATGAGTTTTTTCATCGTGATTACTCTCCTGAGTAATTAGTTCTATACAATCGGCTCATGCCCAAAGCATGAACCGTGCATGTGTTTCGAATGGTTATTTTATGAAGGCTATATGACAGTAATGTGACAAAAACATACTACTAGCGACTAAATGTTTGCGCTCAGAACGCCCGGTTGCAAGGAGCGCCAGCGAGCGCAATTCTAGCGCTTGTGCAATCCCAGGATACGGGGAAACCTGCGTTTTCAGTCGTTGCTACTTTTCATCTGAGCTTGCAACTGCGCTGGCTCGATGTGCCGAACATCCATACCCTTGACGAGATAGATGACCTGCTCCGCAATATTACTGCCGTGGTCGCCTATACGTTCCAGACTACGCAGCGCCCACATCTCGTTCAACACTGGACTAATAGTCCGTGGATCTTCCATCATGAACGTCACGAGACTGCGCAATGCGGTTCCATATTCAGAATCAACCTCAGCATCCTGAACAACGACTTCTACGGCCATATCAACATCAAGGCGAGCAAATGCGTCCAGCGCTTTGCGCAGCATGGATGCCACGTGGCTAGCTATGTGCCTCGCCTCCACATAGCTGCTGGGGCTCTTGCCTTCCTCTGACAGTTTGATTGCTTGACGTGCAATCTTCGTTGCTTCATCACCAATTCTCTCCAGATCAGTCGTAACCTTGGCGATAGCAATCACAAGTCGCAGATCACTGGCTGCAGGTTGACGCCGCGCCAAAATGCGAGAGCATTCCTCGTCGATGCGAACCTCCATATCATTCACTTCCTGATCACCGGCGATCACCTGCATTGCCTCGCCGCTGTCTCGCTTGAGCAACGACTCCACAGCTCGGGCAATCTGCTGCTCCACCTTTCCGCCCATCTCTAGCAAGTGATTTTTTACGGCCTCCAGCTCTGCATTGAACTGACCGGAAATATGCTGCTTGTAGCTGTCCTGATGTATCATATTGTCTCTCCCTGCCTCGCTATCCGTAGCGTCCAGTTATGTAATCTTCGGTCTGCTTTTGATTGGGATTGGTAAACAATCTATCCGTACTGTCGTACTCTATAAGCTTACCCATATACATAAAGGCGGTCATGTCAGACACTCGTGCCGCCTGCTGCATGTTATGAGTAACGATAACGATAGTGTAGCGGGACTTCAGTTCGTAGATGAGCTCTTCAATTTTCAAGGTGGAAATCGGGTCCAGTGCCGACGCGGGCTCGTCCAGTAGCAGCACCTCGGGTTCAACAGCAACGGTACGTGCAATCACAAGACGTTGCTGCTGACCACCAGACAGGCCTAATGCACTGTCATTCAGGCGATCCTTCACCTCGTCCCAAAGTGCCGCCGCGCGCAGTGACTTTTCCACAACTTCGTCCAGCACTCGCTTCTTATTGATTCCCTGAATCCGCAAACCGTAGGCAACATTTTCATAGATCGACTTGGGGAACGGATTGGGTTTTTGAAACACCATCCCTATACGACGACGCAAACCTGCCACATCCACGTTCGGGGCATAGATATCATCACCCTCTAGCCTAAGATGGCCTTCAACCCGACAGCCATCAACCAGATCATTCATGCGATTAAAACAACGCAATAAACTCGATTTACCGCAACCACTGGGGCCGATAAAAGCGGTTACTCTTCGCTTGGGTATTTCCAGATTGATGTCGAACAATGCCTGTGATGTCTGGTCGTAAAACAGATTTAACCCTTCTACTTGCAGACTGTTATCGATCGGCCCTGCCGTTTCAGCTGCAGGATGACGTCTGATTGATTCAATATCGATGGCATGTGTTTGCATAGTGTTTACTCCCGAGACGCGTATGCGCTCAGGCCTCCAGTGATTTGTAGCGTTCACGCAGTCGATTGCGCAGGGTTACGGCGGCAAGATTCAGTAGTGCGATAATGATTACAAGCAGCAGGGCTGTGGCGTAGACCAGTGGTCTCGCCGCCTCTACGTTAGGGCTCTGGAAACCCACGTCGTAAATGTGAAAGCCCAGGTGCATAAATTTCTGATCGAGGTGAATGAACGGATAATTGCCATCCAATGGTAACGAAGGCGCCAACTTCACTACACCTACCAACATCAGGGGCGCGACCTCCCCCGCTGCTCGAGCAACTGCCAGAATCAGGCCTGTCATCATCGCCGGTGTCGCCATTGGCAGTACAACTCGCCACAGTGTCTCGGCGCGAGTTGCGCCAAGTGCCAGACTACCCTCTCTCACTGATTTTGGTATACGCGCCAACCCCTCCTCCGTAGCAACAATAACGACGGGCAAGGTGAGCAAGGCCAAAGTGAGAGATGCCCACATCAATCCGGGAGTACCAAACGTTGGGCTGGGCAATGCTGCGGGGAAGAACAGCTGGTCCAGTTCTCCGCCCAGAAAATAGACGAAGAAACCCAGACCGAACACACCATAAACGATAGAGGGTACACCAGCCAGATTGTTAACGGCGACACGAATAATACGCGTCACCAGTCCCTGGCGAGCATACTCACGTAAATAGACTGCTGCCACCACACCGAATGGTGTCACGATAATGGCCATCAGAATGACCATCATAACGGTGCCGAACATAGCTGGGAAAATTCCGCCCTCGGTGTTCGCTTCTCGGGGCTCATCGCTCAGGAACTCCCACAGGCGCTCCACGTACATCGCCAGTTTGTCAGCTATACCCATGCCGTTGGGTTGATACGCCCTGACAACCTTCGCTATCGGTAGCGACACTTCCCGCCCATCAGCGAGAATAGCGCTATAGCTGTGATTCGTAATACTGTCGTACAAGGTATAGAGCTGATCCTGCAGTACTTTGTATTGCGCGTCGAGCTCCGCACGTTCGCTTGCCAACGCTGCCTGAGCAGTGGCATCCAGAGCGTCGGCGAGTTCAAGCGTGCGCTCTTCAAGCCGCAGTCTCTCCATTGCGTAGTTGATGCGTCCTATATCGCCTCTTTCAATGACATGTATTGCTTCGCGCACAGACAGAGTATCGGCGATCACTGACTGAAATGCTTCCCAGGCGCCAGCTTCATCTTCCGCGGCGTCAGCCACCAAAGCGCCGTCGCGCGTCACGGACTTCAGGTAGCCGTAAAAGTTACCCCACTCAAGTCGCTCAATGACCACAACATTTTCAGGATACTGCGGAGCATCCAACTGCTCATTGATGAGCCAAACAAAGTCGCTACCCAGGAAATCGCGATTACCCTGCTTGAGTAAAGTTCGCTGGAAAAAGTCTTCGCTTCCCTTGAGCGTGAAACCAGCCTCCAGCAACTGTTGTCTGGACACCTCAACCTCTTCAACGACTTCACCCAGTATGGGCCGGACGTTGTCCTGGTAAGCAACATTGGACAGCATCACATCTTTCGGCCAGAAATGACTGAAGCCACGAACAGCCAGCAATGCCATCAATCCAACCACGGCAATCACACTCAGGCTGACTGCTGCAGCATTTATCCAGATCATTGGTTCGCCACTTTTCACCCAGACCAGCGGGCCAGGATTTTTCTGGCTATGCAGCGTAGTTACATCTTGAGTATTCATTACAGCGACCCGTACTTCACGCGCAGGCGTTGTCGTACCAGCTCTGCGATCGTGTTAACAACGAATGTAAATAGAAACAGTACGAATGCAGCCAGGAAGAGTACGCGATAATGTGTGCTGTCTACTTCAGCCTCAGGTACCTCCACCGCAATATTGGCCGAGAGAGTGCGCATACCCTCAAAAATATTCGCATCCATAATGGGTGTGTTACCGGTGGCCATGAGGACGATCATAGTCTCACCGACTGCCCTGCCTAATCCAATCATCAGTCCTGAAAATATGCCCGGACTGGCAGTGGGAAGCACGACGCCCACGAGGGTTTGCCAGGGCGTTGCACCCAATGCCAGGCTACCGTAGCTAAGATGCTTGGGCACAGAAAATATCGCATCCTCAGCAATAGAGAAAATTGTCGGGATAACCGCCATCCCCATCGCAATACCCACAACCAACGCATTACGCTGGTCGAAGGAGATGCCCAGATCATTGGTGATCCAGTGTCGCATGTCACCACCAAACAGCCAGAGCTCCATCATGTCGTTCATCGCAAAACAAGACCAGGCAAGCACAATAATCACCGGCACCAGTATTGCCGCATGCCATCCGTCTGGCACTATTGAGCGCAATCGAAGCGGCAGCTGCGACCACACATAAGCGAACGCCAGCACGCCTATCGGCATCACGAGCATTACTGTTACGACACCGGTTAGTTGTTCTTCCAGAAATGGCGCCAGCCATAAACCTGCCAGGAAACCAAGGATAACCGTCGGTAGCGCCTCCATAAGCTCTACCAGAGGCTTCACCTTACGCCGCAGTGCAGGCGCCATAAAATATGCGGTATAGATTGCACCGCAGATTGCCAGGGGAGCAGCGATCAGCATGGTGTAGAAAGCCGCCTTGAGCGTACCAAAAGCCAGCGGTGCAAAACTGTACTTGGGTTCAAAGTCATTGTTTGAGGCGGATGACTGCCAGATATATTCCGGCTGGTCGTAACTCTCATACCAGACCTCTGTCCACAGCGCAGACCAGGAGATATCGGGATGCTCGTTGTCGATTTTCCAGTGCAGCAATTGACCGGACTGATCAAGTAGTACCAACGCATGCCCGCGCGGCGTAACCGCCGCAGCTTGAACGGCCTCAGTGATTGCTGATTCGCTCAGCAAACGCCGGTGAGCTGTGGTGTGATAAATCTGCATCTCTCCCGAACGAGTCAGCGCGAGGAAACCCTTGCGGCGATGCTCAGGTAACAGTTTTTCAATCACCTCATCATCGGTATCGAAGCTGCGAATACGCTGTAGCCTGAACTCGCCTTCTTCACGCACCATGAAGTGCTGCACCAGCTCTCCCTCGTCAGAGGCAGACAGTATCGACAGACCACCCAGCAGCAGTTCGCTTGCGGTCAGCTTGCCACCCTGATGGAACAGCGAACCCGTGTCTACTATAGCCTGTGTGCCACTCACATCTGTGTTGCGTAAATCGACAACAAAGTAGCGGCCTTCCTGCGTGAGGTAGTACAACCAGCGTTGGCTAGAACCGATGAAAAAACTCACCTGACCTGTAGGTAGCGACGGCAAGCGAAGCTGCTCGGGCTCTAGCGTCATTGCGCCTGACAAAAAGTCTTCTTCTTTGTTAAAGCGCTGCGCTAATAACTCTCCGGACCGTGCCTGTGCAACGACTACCAACGCATCTTCCGTGTCGCGCACTGCCAGCTGCGCCACTGGTGTTTCGAGCAAAGAGAGAGCTACGTCGGAATACTGCCATTCAAATGCAGGCGCGATAGCGCGCTTACCATCCGGATAACTTAATCGGTAGTCATGACGAAAGAGACGTATCTGGCCCGATTCGTACCCCACTGCGACCAACCGGCTGGCGGCGCTCTCCGGTGCTGCGACCGTAACACGATCACCCTCTTCCAACAGATTTTCCGTCTTGAGAACAGTACCGGATTCCACGCTAAAGAACTCAGCGACACCCTGCTCATGCACCGACAGACCAACCTCACCCTGTTCTTCCACCGCGATGTAAAGAGGGCTCTTCGTGCCCTGCCATTGCTGCACACTATCTTGTTCAATCGACGCGCTACCAAACAACGGCAGCACCTCATACAGCAAATAGAAGAAAATCAGCAAGATGGCAACGAGTACAGCAGCACCACCAGCGGTGATCGATACCGTTGCAATACGGTCCTTGGTACGGCGCCAGTCTGCCACCCAGGCGGGGACATGCTCCGAGAGATTACTCACAACATCGACTCATTATTTCCAGGAAGTTCATCAGGTACTGTTCGAGCGAGAGTGAACAAGCCGCCGTAAAGCGGCCTGCATCACTACTGGCCGGGAACGTCGTTATAGGCCCAGCTCAGCGCTGACACGAGTAACAACGGCTGCGGGCAATGGGATGTAACCATCCTTAACCACTACCTCCTGCCCCTGTCGTGAGTAGATCAGCTTGATAAACTCTCTCTCCATGGGGGAAAGTGCCTTGTTAGGGTTCTTGTTCACATACATGTAGAGAAAGCGTGACAGCGGATAGGATCCATCCACCGCATTGTCTGCGGTTGCGTCGACCAGTTCACCGCCTACTTTTTTGCTTAAGGGAACCGAACGCACACTGGATGTCTTGTAGCCTATCCCGGAATAGCCAATACCATTGATAGAGGTGGACACAGATTGAACCACCGAAGCCGATCCCGGCTGCTCATTCACTGTGTTTTTGAAGTCTCCTTTGCACAGCCCCTTGTCCTTGAAGTATCCGTATGTTCCAGACACCGAGTTGCGGCCAAACAGCTGCATGTCGCGTTGCTGCCAGGCTCCTTCCAGACCCAACTGGCCCCAGTTAGCCTTATCCTGCGCACCACCACATTTTCGTGTAGAGGAGAAAACCGCATCGACATCCTCGATGCTCATTCCGGGTATGGGGTTGTCTTTGTGTACATACACAGCAAGTGCATCGATGGCTACAGGAACAGCCGTTGGCTTGTAGCCATAGCGTGATTCAAATGCCTCGATTTCCTTGTCCTTCATTTTGCGACTCATAGGGCCGAAGCTCGCGGTACCCTCGGTCAGCGCAGGAGGTGCAGTAGACGAACCCGCCGCCTGAATCTGGATATTGACATTAGGGTAAGCGCGCTTGAAATCTTCCGCCCACAAGGTCATTAGATTCGCGAGTGTGTCGGAACCGATGCTTGAGAGATTACCTGACACACCGCTGGCTACCTCGTAATCGGTGAGTGAGGGGTCTACGTCTGCTGAGAAAGCGAGTTGCGATGCGGAAAGGCTAACTACCGCAGCGGCGGTTTTAAGGACGGATAAATATTTCATGTCGGCTCCACGTTTTTGGGTAAGTGACGCGCAAAGCCTAAGCGAGGAATATGACAGAAATATGACAACCAGCAATTAATCTATATTTGTTTATATATCAGCAGCTTGCAGCGGAAATGCAAGGGTGAAACGGCTACCCGAGCCCAGCCGTGTGTCAATACGCAGATCTGCCCGATGCGACACCGCCACGTGTTTGACAATTGCCAACCCCAACCCCGTGCCACCGGTTTGCGTTGAGCGGCTCTCGTCTACCCTGTAAAAACGCTCGGTAAGCCTGGGTAAGTGGATGCTATCGATGCCAATTCCGTGATCTTGTACGCTCAGAAGCAACTCACCGCCCTCTTGAGTCCAGCTAATATCCACCGGATTATTATCGCGGTTGTAACGAATGGCGTTCTGAGCCAGATTCGACACCGCTGAGTGCAGTTCTCTGTAATCGCCCAGGATTGTCTGAGTTGCTTCAATATTAATGTTTATGGGCGTATCAGGATGGGACTCGCACAGCTCATCGCGTATTTCTTCCAACATTGCAGCGATATTCACATTCACTGTCTTTTGCACCGTGCGCACGCTCTCGATCCGTGAAAGCCACAGCAGGTCTTTCAGCAAGTTCTCCATTCGTATCGCCTGCTGATCCATTTGCTGCAAGGGTTTCTTATAGCGAGGATCAAGTTCCCGGTCATTGGCAATAATAGTTTCCAGATAACCCTTTATCACCGTCAGCGGTGTGCGAAGTTCGTGCGATACATTGGCAACAAAATCACGGCGCATTTGTTCCATCTGCACCATACGAGTCACATCCCTGAAAAACAGCAGCTTGTTCCCATCACCGAAGCGGGTGATTTGAATCTGCAGAATTGCCAGGTCTTCGCCCGGTGCTTCAATAGTCAGCGGCTCATCGAAATCCTGCGCTGTAAAATAGGTTTGAAACTCCGGCATTCGCACCAGATTCAGTAGAGGCTGACCGCGATCCATGGGGAACTGTAGTGCAAACATGGATGTGGCAGCTGCATTGCACCAGTCGATACTGCCATTGTTGTCGACCATCACCACGCCATCATGCATCGACGCAAACGAGTCCTCCAAGTAGTCTACCGACGACTGCAGAAGCGTGCGTGCCTCGCGGTTCTTTCGCTGAATGGAATAGATCTGGTCGAATATATGGCCCCAGATTCCATAACTTTCAGGCGGAGGGTTGTCGGGATGTTCAAGCCATGTACGAATTCGCCACAGTTGAAAAAGCCAAATCAGGATCAAGCTGAACAGGCCCAGCACAATAAGCAGTAGCGGATAACCCATGATCCAGCCAATAACGCCGCTGATCGCTATGATCGCCAGAAGTCGACGCAGCTCAGCCAACCAACTACTGTTCATGCTCACGTGATATCTGTACCTTTCGTGGAGAAGCGATAGCCTGTTCCCCGAACAGTCTGAATTAACACGCTGTAGTCTTGAGCATCAGTCTGCAGCGCCTTTCGCAACCGGCGAATGTGTACATCAACGGTTCTCTCCTCCACGTAGACATTGGCTCCCCATACCTGATCCAGTAACTGGCCGCGCGTGTAGGCGCGCTCAGGGTGGGATATAAAGAAGCGCAGCAGATTGAACTCCGTCGGGCCCATCTCGAGGGTCTCCCCAGCCAGAGATACGCGCCGGCTATCACCCTCCAAAACCAGCTCCGAAGCCTGGTATGTGCTCTTATCTTCAGCGCCACCAGAACGCCGCAGTAATGCCTTTGTACGGGCAATCAACTCACGCGGCGCAAAAGGCTTGGTGATATAATCGTCGGCGCCCACCTCCAGACCCTGCACCACATTATCCTCTGCCGTCTTGGCAGTTAGCATAATCACCGGCACACCACATGTAGCGTCGTCTCGCTTCAGGCGCCGCAGCAGCTCCACACCACTGCCGCCGGGCAGCATCCAATCCAGCAGGACCAGATCGGGTCGTTCATCTACGACCAACGCGTGGGCGTCCCTGATGTTGTCGGCCTCCAGGCAATCGAACCCGGCCAATTCCAGCGCCATGCGTAACATGTCGCGTATCGCGAGCTCATCGTCAACCACCAGAACAGTTTGATCACTCATGCCAAAAACGCACCTTTCTCAAAGTATGAGCGTGTAATAAACGATGAATTTATGACAGGAGTATGACAGCGCAAAATAAACACTGTCAGTTTTCTACCAGGGCCAGCGAGCCTAGCGCAGGCTCGCGTTGATGTTATCAAGCATCTTGCTGCCCGGGCACAAATCACTTTCATCGAGTGCATTGAGTGGTCGCTGAGAGGTTTGTAACACCTCATGCAGCTCCGTAGAGTCTTTGTTCATATAGACTAACCCGGTGAGAATCTCGCCCTTGGCGCGCGATTGCTCTACCGCGTGAATCGCAGAACCGCGATCGAAGGGATCATGCGTATCTGACATTTTGTGCAAATGTAGAACAGAGCCATCGTGCAAGGTGACCTCGTGCATACTGCCGGCCTGATAACGCGTAGTGATCTCGTCGCGCATCGGTACAAAATCCATCGTACCCGTCGCCTCTGCGTGTTCACGCACAAACTCATAGCTCTTGGTAGAGCCGGGGTTGTTGTTAAATGTCACGCAAGGTGAGATAACATCGATCAGAGCAAACCCGCGATGACTCATCGCAGCCTTGATCAACGGTACAAGCTGATCTTTGTCACCTGAAAAACTACGTGCAACAAACGTTGCGCCAAGCTGCAAAGCCAAACCCGGTAAATCAATCGCGCCAAACAGATTGGGATCACCCTTTTTGCTCGCAGAGCCTTCATCGGCAGTTGCCGAATCCTGACCCTTGGTCAGACCGTAACAGCCATTATTCATCACAATGTACACCATGTTCAGGTTGCGTCTAACAACATGGGCGAACTGTCCCATGCCGATCGATGCTGTATCACCGTCTCCCGACACGCCCAGATACATTAGATCGCGGTTTGCCATCGCTGCGCCGGTTGCCACAGAGGGCATACGACCGTGCACCGAATTGAATCCATGCGATTTTCCCAAAAAGTAGGTAGGTGCTTTGGACGAACATCCGATACCGGATAGCTTCGCGATTTTATGCGGCTCCAGTGACAGCTCATGACAGGCACGTACAATAGCGCCATTTATTGAATCATGACCGCAGCCAGCGCACAGCGTTGAGATAGACCCTTCATAATCGGCGCGTGTATATCCCAGGTCATTAACGGGTAGATCGGGGTGTCGAAAAGCAGGTAACTTGTAGCTCATGGTCTATTCTCCGGCGCCGCTGGCAACTTTTTCGGGATGCAGCGGCGTTACGTTATGGCCAGGCATGTGTAGCAGAATTTGTTTTCGAATATTGCGCGCGCTGATAGGCGTGCCGTCAAAACACAGAACCGACTTGAGCTTGTCCGGCCCCAACTCGAACTCTGCCATCAGCAGTGTACGAAGTTGCGCGTCACGGTTCTGCTCAATGACAAACACGCGTTCGTGCTGGTCGATAAAGTCTTCGACCTCCTTATTGAAAGGAAACGAGCGTACGCGCATGGCATCAAGGTCAATGCCGTCTTCAGCAAGATAAGCCAACGCCTCGCGAGATGATTCTTCACTGGTACCGTAATACAAAACAGCAGTATCAATATCCTTGCCGCAAGAAACAATCTCGGGGCGTGGCACATACTCTTTGATAGTCTCCCATTTGGCCATCAGCCGATGCATGTTCTTTTCGTACTCTTCGCCCTTCTCCGTATAGACCGCATACTCATCGCGTGACGTACCGCGGGTGAAGAAGGCACCCTTCTCTGGATGCGTACCCGGATACGTGCGATAGCAGATAGCGTCGCCATCAACATCGAGGTAGCGGCCATACTTCTCCAGGCCGTCCAGGTCCTCGGCGGACAGTACCTTGCCACGGTCATAGCGTGTTGTATCGTCCCACGCCAACGGCGAGGACATGTTGTCATTCATGCCCAGATCGAGATCAGTCATAAGGATAATGGGAGTCTGCAGGCGTTCAGCCAGATCAAAAGACTGCGCGCCAAAGTCGAAACACTCCTTTGGTGTTGAGGGAAACAGCAGAACCTGTTTGGTGTCACCATGTGACGCATAGGCGCAGGAAAGTACATCCGATTGCTGCGTACGCGTCGGCATACCCGTGGAGGGGCCAGCTCGCTGCACGTTATACAACACCGTGGGTATCTCGGCGAAGTAAGCAAGCCCCAGAAACTCAGACATCAGTGAAACACCGGGGCCACTGGTAGCCGTGAATGCCCTGGCCCCATTCCAACTGGCACCCAGCACCATGCCGATGGCAGACAACTCATCCTCGGCCTGCACTATTGCATAGTTATGTCGGCCCGTGCCGGGATCGATACGCATACGCTTGGCATACTTCTCGAACGCGTCTACCACCGAGGTAGAGGGCGTGATCGGGTACCATGCAACCACTGTTGCACCGCCATAAATCGCCCCGAGCCCAAGGGCGGTGTTGCCATCGAGCAGAATCTTGTCGCCTACTTTATCAGCGGTTCGCACGCTAATGCCTATCGGGCAGTCGAAGCTCTCTTTGGCATACTGGTACCCGAGCTCCAGTGCATGAATATTTGGCAGGATGAGCTTTTCCTTGCCCTTGAACTGATCAGAAACACACTCCGTCAGCACCTTAAAATCCATATTCAACAATGCGGCAAGCGCGCCCACATAGATAACGTTCTTGAATAGCTGGCGTTGCCGGGGATCCTTGTACTGTTCATTGCAGATCCGTGTCAGGGGTAAACCTATGATGGACACATCATTGCGTATCAGGCGCAAATCCAGCGGCTTGGTGCTGTCATAGATAAAGTAGCCGCCAGATTCAAGTTCCTGAATGTCCTGCGCCATGCTCTGGGGGTTAACCGACAGCATGATATCGACACCGCCACGGCGCCCCAGATAGCCTTTCTCGCTTACACGCACTTCATACCACGTGGGTAAGCCCTGAATATTGGATGGGAAAATGTTTTTAGGACTGACTGGCAAGCCCATACGAAACAGTGCTTTGGCGAACAAGTTGTTCGCGCTTGCCGAGCCAGTGCCGTTGACATTAGCAAACTTGATAACAAAGTCGTTGACCGATTGAATAGGCTTCATGTCTTTACCCTGCCTTAGCCACGTTATAGAGGAACTTCTGCATATCCCAGGCGGCGGTTGGACAGCGCTCCGCGCATAGACCGCAGTGCAAACATACGTTCTCGTCTTTCACCATCACACGTGTGGTAGGCAGGTCCTGAGAAACATACAAGTCCTGCGACAATACATTGGCAGGTGCAACCAGCGATTGACGCAGCACCTCCTCTTCGGCATTGGGTACGAAGCTGATGCAGTCAGTAGGACAAATATCCACACACGCGTCACACTCTATGCAACGCGTCTCCTCGAAGACCGTCTGCACATCACAGTTGAGGCAACGCTCCGCCTCCTTGAAGCCTGTTTCACGATCGAATCCAAGCTCTACTTCCAGCTTGCGGTTCTTTAACGTCTGTTCCAGCGGTGCCAGAGGTACAATGTAGCGTTCGTCCGACTCGACGCCGTTATCGTAGCTCCATTCGTGTACTCCCATTTTTTGACTCACCAGGTTGGTCAATGGATCAGGGCGTTCGCGCACTGACTCACCGCGGCAGAACAGATCTATGCTCACCGCAGCCTGATGTCCATGGGCCACAGCGGTGATGACGTTCTCCGGACCGAATGCCGCATCACCACCGAAAAAGACCTTCTCGTTGGTGGACTGAAACGTCAACTTGTCAACGACCGGCATGTCCCACTTGTCGAACTCAATACCAACATCTCGCTCAACCCAGGGAAAGGCGTTCTCCTGGCCTATGGCCATGAGCACGTCGTCTGCCTCCATAAACACCCAGTCTTCACCAGTTGGTATCAGGCTACGATTGCCGTCCTCGTCGTATTGCGCTTCAACCTTCTCAAACAGCATACCTTTGAGTTTTCCATCCTCAACAACAATCTCCTTGGGGGTATGGTTATCAAATATTGGAATGCCTTCATGCTGTGCATCCTCTTTCTCCCAGGGAGAGGCTTTCATATCATTGAAAGGACTGCGCACCACTACGCGGACATCCTCACCGCCGAGTCGCATCGACGTGCGACAGCAGTCCATTGCGGTGTTACCGCCGCCGAGCACCAATACCTTCTTGCCGATCTTTTCTGTGTGCTCAAATGCCACGCTGGAAAGCCAGTCGATACCGATGTGTACGCTCTTGCCCGCTTCTTCAAGCCCGGGTAGATCAAGGCCTTTGCCTCGGGGAGCGCCTGTTCCAACAAACACCGCATCGTAATCCTTGGCCAGAATTTCTTTCATGCTGTCAATTTCGACGTTGAAGGTAGTCATCACGCCCATGTCGAGAATAACGTCTACCTCTTCATCCAGCACCGACAGCGGCAGTCGAAAAGACGGTATCTGCGATCGCATCATGCCACCGCCAGCAAACTGATTGTCGTACATGTCAATGCTATAGCCTAAAGGCATCAGGTCTCTCGCAACCGTAAGACTAGCGGGACCCGCACCGATACAAGCGATTCTCTTGCCGTTCTTCTTCTTGGGAATAGTCGGTAAACGATCGCTGATATCCGACTTGTTGTCTGCTGCAACGCGCTTCAAACGGCATATCGCTACCGGCTCCTCATCACCCGTGAGACGACCGCGGCGGCAGGCAGGCTCGCACGGACGGTCACAGGTTCTACCCAACACACCGGGAAAGACATTGGATTCCCAGTTAATCATGTAGGCATCTGTGTACCGTTCAGCTGCAATCAGGCGAATGTATTCAGGCACAGGTGTATGCGCCGGGCAGGCGTGCTGACAGTCCACTACTTTGTGGAAGTATTCGGGGTTCGTAATATCGGTCGGTTTCAAAGT
>CALINF010000084.1 GCA_938045215.1 uncultured Halieaceae bacterium
ATCTAGTGAGTGATAATCCAAGTTAAGATCATGGGAGAAAATACATGAATAAGCAGGCAGCAAACTTTGTCGGTTCTATTCCACACTACTATGACCGCTATCTAGGTCCCCGCATATTCCAAGACTTCGCTGACGATCTCGCCCAGAGGGCGGCCAAACAGAACCCGGACGCAGTGCTGGAATTAGCAGCCGGCACCGGAATACTGACACGCAGACTGCGCGATCTATTGCTCCAAGATTGCGCTCTGACATCAACAGATCTCAATCAGCCGATGCTAGATGTGGCTAAAGCAAAGTTTCTCGACAATGAAAGGGTTTGCTTCGAGACGGCAGATGCAACCAGCCTGCCCTACGATACCTCTCAATTCGACACAGTTGTCTGCCAGTTTGGTGTGATGTTCTTTCCGGACAAACCTGCATCTTACAAAGAGGTGTTGCGCACCTTGAAGCCGGGAGGCCGCTATATTTTTAACGTTTGGGGTGCGCAAGCCGCTAACCCGTTTGCTGCAATTGCACACGAGGTCGTAACTGCACTCTTTCCCGAAAACCCTCCCGGTTTTTATAAGGTACCGTTTGGGTATCATGACGAAAGAGACATTGTAGAATCGCTTCGAGAAGCCGGTTTTTCTGAAGTAGAGACTAAGTCGCTGCACATTACTTCGGAAGTAGGGTCAGCTGAGGATTTCGCCAAAGGTCTTGTGTTTGGCAATCCTCTATTTGAAGAGGTGACATCCAGAGGCGGCGATCCAGACGCAGTTTGTCATGCTATTGCGGAGTCGATACAGCAGCGGCTCGACACCAGCATGCCACTCCATGCTATCGTCTTTACAGCCAATAAGGTCTAGACCCTCACTACGCGGTCATATCTGCGGAGTCTATGCGTCAAAAAAAGCAACCGTGGTGAAACTCAGGCTGACTGAGCCTCCCAGTGCGCAAGAATCGTACGCAGCACACTGACAAATGCGATCGGCTCATCCAACATAAGGTGATGACGGGCACCGGGAATGCCTATGATTGGCGTATCCGTCGCGCCGCACTCATGAACGTAATCCGCCGAATCGTCGTCAAACAGCACGCTGTCCTGGCCATACACTATGGCTTTACGCCCAGGCGTTTCGGCAATGATTTTGCCCTGACGAAGCATGCGCTCCTCGCGACCAAAGTCGCTCTGAAACACGCTGGTGTCAAACTTCCAGGTCCAGCCACCCTCGACCTGCTTCAAAGAGTGATAAGCCATGTAATCAAACAGGCTGGGGACGCTCACAGGCTGAGGTGGCGATAGCACGAATCGACCCTTGGCAGTTTCGTAGTCCGGATAGATACGATTGGGGCGGTTTGGATCCGAGCGCAGCGGTTTGTTCCCACTGAAGTGCGCCTTAAGGCGCTCCGGACGCAAGACCATCAGGTCGCAGATAATCAGCCCGCCAAACAGCTCATGGCGATCCTGCATCGCTGTTAGTGCTACATGACCCCCATAAGAGTGAGCTATCACGATAGGCTTGACCGCATGCTCGAACATCCCGGTGGCACGCGCAACGTCCTCAACTTCAGCTGCTCGCACGGGGTCGGGGTAATGTTCACGAACGCCGGAATCACCCATGCCAGATAGATCGAACGCCACCACGTGGTAATGCTGGGCCAGGAATGGTGCAATAAAACCAAAGCAACGAGCATGAGCCAGAAATCCGTGCATCAACAGCAAACTGGGATTGTCAGGATTACCCCAGCGAAAATAGTGGATGTTGCAGCCACCAGACTCAACCCAGCCTTCTTCACGCGGTACCAGCAGAGCATCTTCTAACCAGGTGGGCACATCCACCGCATCGGGAGATAGCTCGCTCGCAAGATCAGGTGTCGCCGTTACTGCAGTATTCATACCACTCCATTAATGCCCGAGGGCAATGTTCAACAAGAAAAAACAGGCCGTGACCCAAAGCGATCAAGCCTGTTGACGTAGAAACTCTTCGAAAGACGCCTGGTAATCAGGGTGCCAGCGCGACAGCGGCGCTCGGTTCTCGATAACGTCCCCCATCGCCCAGGCCATGCGCTTGTTGTCTGCCTCACGATCAACATCGTTGTCGGGGCACAGGATATAGAAATCGCCGCTGTCTATCGAGGCTATTATAAACTCTCCCGCCTGATCCAACGCCACCACTGTGACCTTGTCGCCTCAAAAGCACCCTGGGTCACAACGAAGACCTTCCCAGCAAACCAGACAGGCGGCGCACCAGCCACTTGGGTGTAGAGCGAGCCGCCAGCGTCGTAGCGAGGTTGAGGTTACCTGGCACAACGATGGGCGTGCCCTTCATGCAGGCCTTGAAGGCCTCGCGGGCTACGTCATCAACGTCGCTGATCAACATGCCGGGCATTTTCGCGAAGGTATCATTGTCTTCCTGCACCTGCGCGACCATATTGGTTGCAGTCACGCCCGGGCACAGAGCGGTCACACTCACACCGTGCGGCCTCATCTCCTCTGCCAGGGCCTCAGACAAGGACAGGACATAAGCCTTGGTCGCTGCATAGGTAGCGAGACTAGCCACCGGCATGAAACCCGCAATGGAGGCCACGTTGCAGACGCGGCCGTAGCCGCGCTCGGCCATCGGTGGCAAGAAATGGGATAGCAGATCCGTGAGACCTGCAACATTCAACTGGATCATGCGCTGGTGTTGTGTGGCGTCCATGTCGATAAAGGCGCCGTGCTCCAGCACACCGGCATTGTTAACGAGAATATCAACCTGCTGGCCGTCGCCGTTAACAGCATTGAACAATCGCCGGGCCGCTCCGGGTTTGGACAAATCTGCCGGATAGCACTGAGCTTCAACACCGTGGTCCTCGGCAAGTGCATGCGCCAGATCAGCCAACTTGTCTTCGCTGCGTGCCACCAGCACCAGATCGTGGCCCTGCTCTGCAAACAACCAGGCAAGCG
The DNA here is from genome assembly GCA_938045215.1 of uncultured Halieaceae bacterium. Lineage (GTDB taxonomy): Bacteria > Pseudomonadota > Gammaproteobacteria > Pseudomonadales > Halieaceae > CALINF01. Next base: position 2,927 of record CALINF010000084.1, read on the forward strand.
CCTCACCGATACCTGATGATGCGCCGCTGATTAGAACCGTTTCATGAGAATGAGCCATAACTAAGTACCAGGATTAGGAGTTTACCCTGCTACTTATAGCGCATTTCTGCCCTGATGGTGAGATTTGCGCTGATTAAGAAGCCGAAGCCACCACATGATCTCGTGCGCGCTCGTAGACCAATACATCTTCATCGAGGCTCACAGCCGGCAACTCATCTTTCTCAGTGTAGTAGTCGGCGCTGAACGTCCAGGGTTCATGGTCGCCGCGTTTTGGCATCAAGTGCTTACCGCGCTGCATATAGCCCGGGTTGAACTCTTCTTCGTCAATCCAGGAGAGCTTGGGCATGTTGCTGTCTTGGTCTCTCAATGTAGGCGTAACCACACTGGCACCCAACTCATCCATGTGATTGAGCAGCTTACAGATAAAGTCGCACACCAGATCAACGCGCATGGTCCAGCTGGTACGCAGGTAGCCGAACATGAACGACATGTTGGGCACACCTGAGTTCATCAAGCCCCGGTAAGTATAGG
>CALINF010000085.1 GCA_938045215.1 uncultured Halieaceae bacterium
CGTCGCCATTCCCAGGGTGGCTCAGCTTTTTTGTCTTGCCATAGGCCCCGCTTTTCCGCAATGGCCTGCTCTTCTATAGATGCGAGCTCAGCGTCATAACCGGCATAACGACCAAAGCGCCACGCATAGCCCATCTCAACCATACGAGCATTGATATTCACACCTTCAAGATACACAACGCCCACCACCCGTCCGTAGTCATCAATATCTTTCTCCGCAATACCAACCATGCGATCTGCTACCAGCTTACTCAGGGCGCGACCGGACGCCTTACCGTAGGGCTGGTCACGCTCAGGAGCATCGATACCAAAGAGGCGTATCTTGTGCTGGTCATTATTGGCGTCAAGTAAGCTCAAAGTGTCACCGTCGGCAATTCGCACAACTCGACCATGTAACGCAAAGTCCTGCGCCTGCGACTTACCGGGAACAGCATCATTGAGTGCTTCGGAAGCCTGTCGCCAGCCCGCACCGGGACGCGTGATGTATGACTGCAATTCTTCATAGACCGACGCTGGCCACGATACTGTGCCAGTGGAGATAAACTGAAACGCTGATACGCCAACCAGAAAAAGTGCTGCTACCTTTAGATTTCGCATGCCACGATTACGCTTACGTCTGGCGTTCACTCGAATATTTCCCTGTTTACTTAAAGCTTAGGTAGCGCCCGACAGCTCACGCTTGCCAGCCTGATTTTTCAAAGGTCATCAGACGATAACCGTAGTCCATGTCTTCAGCATCCAGAATCGTGGCATATTTTTGCGCCCACACGCCAGTCTCCAGGTCAGTCGCCAAGCGGGCCAGCCGTGACTCCTGATCACCGATACGAGCAAATGTAGAGATTGCCTGCCGTACCATTGGGTCAAGATAGGCTGCCGGGCGTCGCCAGTAGGAACACAGAAATCCATCCTGACAGTCGTATGGCACGGGCACAGGCACACACTCAAAGCTCCCCATTACAGTAGCTATATCCTCCGGCGTCGGAAAACCCTCACTACTGATAGGGCCAATCTCAGGAAAATAGTCCGTCAACCAAAAGTCATTGGTATAGCCAACCCAGGAAAAAAGAACAAGCCGCTGGCGCACTACACGCATCGCCTCTAGCAGGCCTGCCTGCCAATCTGTCCAGTGATGCAGTGTTAACAGCCCCATAGCTGCATCAAAACTATTGTCGGAAAATGGCAATTGTTCGGCCATACCCTGAATCACAGGCGCTGCAGTCACACCACGCTGGGAAATCATCACCGCCGAGGGTTCCAACGCGACTACCTGTCTATCGGAGGGCTCGTATGACCCGGTGCCTGCGCCAATGTTCAAGACATTCTGGCCGCCCCCCAGCGCGGAGACAATTCGAGCCGCGATACGTGGATCAGCGCGCCGGCGTAAGTTGTAGCCTTTGCCGATAGTGTCATATCGGGCGCCAGTGAGACTCTTACCACTGCCATTCTCGGGGGAAGCCATCGATTACATTCCTTTAAAATTCCACAGGAACTGTTGGCACTCATCGCGCGCCGTAAACCAACACAAAATGATACACTAGAATACTTCAACACGATCGAGTAAACAGCAAGTGCATGATTCCAGAACTCGCCCCAGTGTACTGATTCTAGGCGGCGGCTTTGCAGGCCTTAGTTGTGCAAGCCGACTGTCCAGCAGGCGCTTTGCTGTCTGTCTGGTCGATCAAAAGCCGCACTTTGAATTTCTACCCAATATTCACGAGATACTATCAGGCGTAAAATCTACTGCCGATGTACAGCTGAATCTGGCTCAGCAAATGTCGGCGTTAGGGCACGATTTCACGCAGGCAGCGATCCAGAGCATTGCACCGGACACAAAAGAGGTGCAGCTTCACAACGGTACGGTGTTGGGGTACGACTATCTGGTAATCGCACTTGGAGCTGTCGACGCTCGCTATGGGGTTGAAGGAATCGACACCAACGCATTCTCATTCAAGTCAGCCCAGCAATGCGATGCTATATCCCACCAGTTGAACGAGCTTGCGCTCTCGTCGCAGTCCTCCCGCGTCACTATTGTTGGCGCTGGCATTACAGGCGTGGAAGCGCTGGGTGAGATGCTACGTCAAGGCAAACCGTCCAACCTGCAGATTACCATGCTGGAGGCACGTGATCGCCTGCTGCCTCAAAGTTCAGCGGGATTAGACACGTATATCAGAAGCTTGTGCGAACACTATCCTGTTGAGTTTCGCTGCAATGAGACTGTTGATCGAATCCGTAAGAAATCAGTCCTGCTGCGCTCCGGCGAGTCACTGCGTAGCGATCTCACGATATGGACCGGGGGACCTTCTCCATCGCCACTCTTGGCACAAGCAGGGTTGGCAGAACCCTCCGCTTGGGCGCCTGTAGACGACTATCTGCACAGCGCACACGCCGACGATGTGTTCATCGCAGGAGACTCGGCTGATGTGCCGGGTAACGTGGCCAAACAGGCCTATCATGCCATCGATATGGGTGAAGCCGTAGCGCACAATCTTCAGGCGTTGGTCAGGGGCAGTCGGATGATGCGCTATCGGCCGTCACCAAAGCCCCAGCTGATTTCATTTGGCGGCATCGGTTGTATCATGGTGGCAGGAAAATGGGCTGCTGCTGCGCCCGCGCTATCTGCTGGGAAAGAAGTGGTATTCGAGGTGGCTATGGCACAACTCGATAGCCAGAGCGCACCGGAGAAAGTGTCAGAATTGGTACGGCGCGGTAAACGTGCTTCGCGCAAACTTCTGTTGCCTACCGTGATGTCACCGACGGCACTGTTACGTCAGAAAGACTTTCAGCTACTGGGGCCGAACGATTGATGAGATCAACTCAGAGCGCCACCCCGCAGACAGTAGGCACATCGCTATCATCACTGCCTGCGTACTCGATGCCTGATCCAGCGCCAGGCTAGAACCACCACGAAGAACGCGCCAAAGCAGGATGCCAAGGTTGGAAAGAACCAGCTGGTAAAAGTATCAACCACAAACTGCCACTGCACACCTTCCTCGGTGCGAAAGATTCCGCCAGGGTTTGAATACACGCTTTCAAGCGTGAATATAGTCCCAAAGACTGCAGCCAATACGAGCGCAGCAAGAAAACTACGAATCGCAGACCAAACGATCATTGGGCAGGAGGTTCGAAGGCTCTCTCCACCCGCCATGGAGGATGCAAGCGGTTCTCTCCAGCCCAATACAGCTTGATCTTGTTATGAGACGGATCATAAAGAACCGCTTCACGCCAAAGCCAACTCATATCTTCGGGCTCTTGAGCAAAAACAAAACCGCGGCCTTTGAGGTCTTCCACCAATTCATCCAGTGCTTCATGCTCAAAGTAGATTACCGCAGTGTTGCTCTGTTCGCTCGTGTTCAAGGCAAGTGAAAACGTTGCATCCCCGTCCTCCGATTCAAACCGCGCATAGTGGGGCGTATCGACGATCTGCAAAAACCCAAGACGTCTGTAAAAGTCAGTTGCCCGCGCCATATCATTGACCGG
>CALINF010000086.1 GCA_938045215.1 uncultured Halieaceae bacterium
CAAGGCGCGGGCAACAAATGTTAAAGCTAAAACAGTGCGACTCTCGGGGGTCCGTCGACCAAAAGCATCTACTGCGCGAACAGTGTTTTCACCCCATCCGCAGTGCCCAGGAGCAGCACATCCGCAGGTTTCAGGGCAAACAGTCCGTTGGTCACTACACCGGTGATGCCATTGATCGCTGCCTCTGTTGCCAGCGGCTGTGGAATGGGAAAGTTGAATACATCGAGTATCACATTGCCGTTATCCGTCACTACGCCTTCGCGGTAAACGGGGCTGCCGCCGAGTTTAACGAGCTCACGGGCCACGTGGCTGCGTGCCATTGGTATGACTTCAACCGGTAGCGGAAAATCGCCCAGCGTATGTACCAGCTTGCTCTCATCGGCAATGCAGATGAATTCTCCAGCCACTGCGGTCACGATTTTTTCGCGCGTCAGCGCCGCGCCGCCACCCTTGATGAGTTGCAGCGCATGGTTGCTCTCGTCGGCACCATCAATATAGAAATCAACCTGATCAACAGTATTGAGGTCATAGACGGGAATGCCGTGGCTGCGTAATCTGTCTGCCGAACTCTCTGAGCTCGCAACCGTGGCGCTGATACGGCCTGATACAGGTGCAAGGCAATCAATGAACAGATTGGCGGTAGACCCTGTGCCTATCCCCAATACGGTGTCTTTCTCAAGCCTGGGCTCTATGTAGGCAAAGGCGGCCTTAGCAACAGCCTGCTTGAGTTCATCCTGGGTCATCGGCGCTCTCCATAGTTAGGCCGCCGTCATTATAAGCGAGCACTGGGTGGCAGGCACCAAAAATACCCAAAACACCCGACATTGCCGGCTGTAATGCGGGGCCGGCTGAATTACCATGAGTCGCTCTATTGTCTGGATTGAAGCTGCACATGCCCCAGTCTTATATCAAGCGCATCCTTGACGCACGCGTCTATGACGTGGCCCGTGAAACGCCGGTTGACGAGGCGCCGCTGATGACTGCGCGAATGGGCAATACGGTCTTGTTGAAACGTGAAGATCTCCAGCCCGTGTTTTCCTTCAAATGTCGCGGTGCGTACAACAAGATGCAACGACTCTCGCCGGAACAGCTTGAGCGCGGTGTGGTGGCAGCTTCTGCCGGCAATCACGCTCAGGGGCTTGCGCTTGCAGCGCAAAAGATGGGTGTTTCGGCAACGATAGTTATGCCCCGCACTACGCCCCAGATCAAGGTCGATGCGGTACGCGGCAGGGGCGCCAAAGTGGTTTTGCACGGCGATGCCTTTGAGGAAGCCGCTGCTCATGCTCAACGACTGGTTGAAGAAAAAGACATGACCTACGTGCATCCTTTCGATGACCCTGATGTCATCGCAGGGCAGGGCACGGTTGGCATGGAGATTGTGCGCCAGCATCAACAGCCACTGGACGTTATTTTTGTGCCCGTGGGCGGCGGAGGTCTGCTTGCTGGTGTCGCAGCCTATGTGAAGTATGTGTGGCCGCAAACGCGGGTGATCGGTGTGGAGCCAGAGGATGCAGCCTGCCTTAAGCTGGCGCTTGACAAGGGCCGTCGCGCAACCTTGCCAGAAGTGGGACTGTTCGCTGATGGTTGCGCTGTGGCACAGGTAGGCAAGGAAACATTTCGGGTGATTCGCCAAACAGTAGACGAGGTGATAACAGCCAGTACCGATGAGATGTGTGCTGCGATCAAGGATATTTTTGAAGACACGCGCTCAATTGCGGAGCCTGCTGGCGCACTAGCACTTGCAGGTCTTAAAAAGTACGTTGAGAGTACGGGCGTTGTCGATCAACAGCTGCTGGCTATTGTCAGTGGTGCCAACACCAACTTCGATCGTCTGCGCTACATCTCGGAACGAACCGAGGTTGGCGAACAACGCGAGGCGGTAATCAGTGTGACCCTGCCTGAAGAGTCGGGTGCTTTTCGCAAGTTCTGTAGCGCTCTGGGGCGTCGTAACATCACCGAATTCAACTATCGGTTCGGTGACCCCGAGATTGCCCGCGTGTTTGTCGGGTTGACTGTTGCACCCGGCGGCGACGATCTGGCTGGTTTGCTTGCGGATCTGGAACGCAAAGGGTATGCCACCGATGACTTTACTCACAATGAGATGGCCAAGCTTCATGTGCGCTATATGGTGGGTGGGCATGCCCCTGTCGATTTGGAGAACGAGGCTGTTTACCGTGTGGAATTCCCAGAGCGTCCAGGGGCTCTGCTGAAGTTCCTCGCGGGGCTGGGGCAGCGCTGGAATATTACGATGTTTCATTATCGCAACCACGGTGCAGCCTACGGGCGGATACTGGTAGGTGTTCAGGTTGCCCGCTCGGACAAGCGGGCGTTCCGAAAGGTGCTCGATGAGATCGACTTTCGCTATTGGGAAGAAACCGACAATCCTTCCTACGAGCTGTATCTTGGCCGAAATCAGGGAAAAACGGAAGAAACCCAGTGACAATGCGGGTTTCGGGCTTTTAATCGGCAAGAGGCTGGTTTACACTCGGCTCGTGAGTGTGAATAAGTCACAAATAAAGACTTAAAGCGCGCACAACTGGTACAAAACTTGGACGTTAGTCGGTGACATCTACCCAGAGAGGTGCACTGGCCTGTTAAAAGAGAGTAAACCATCTGTGAAACGTAAACCCGATACGTTAGTAGTATTGATGGCGTTGTTTGGACTCGGAGTTGTGGCTACCTTGCTGCTGCCCGTTACTTCAAATAGCACTGTAGCTGCACCTGCATCACCCCTGCAGGCTGGGATTATCGTCCAGGACTAGGTGGCAGTGCCCGCACTCAAACACTGATGCAAGCCTGATTCAGTCGCCACCCAGTGTAGGCTGATATCCCATTGCTCGTGCGGTATGTCATCGTTTTGCTGGCAGTTGTAACCGAGGCCGAGCCTGACCGTGTCTGACGCGGATGTCAGCGTGCGATCATAGAATCCCCCCCCCATGCCCAAACGGGTGCCATCGCTGGACCATCCGACAAGCGGCATACAAATCAGATCCATACTCGCGGCCGTGACGCGCTGAATATGATCTGCAGGTTCTCCGATGCCGAACTTGTTTTTGATCAGGCTTTCGCCAGGTTCCCAGCGAGCAAACCGCAAGCTGCTGTCCGCCTGAATCACGGGGAGAAAGAGTTGCTTGCCCTGCTCTAGTGCTCGCCTGGCAAGAGGCAGTGGGTCTGCTTCACCATCGTTGGCCAGATAGATTGCCACACTGCTCAGCCGCTCCCATTGGGGTAATGCCAGCGCGTGACGGGCGATCATGGTCGCCGCTGCATCTCGATCGGTGGTTGATAGCGTTTGGCGTTGTTGGCGCAGCAGCTGACGCAGTCTGATTTTGTGTTGATTGATAGTGGTCATAAAGAAGAAGGATACCCGGCATACCGCTGACAGAACCGCCCTTGAACCCGACGGTTCAAGGAGGGGGTTTCCGGACTGTATCAGGCTTTCCGGTCATGCCGGACATGCACACCAACAGTCGCTGGCAACCCCCGGATACAAATTTATCGGCTCGAGGACTGTCTGCCTGGCGAATAGGCCAGGAATCCGTGGCGATTATAGCCCACTCGAGACAAAGTGTGTGACTCAGGTCGGATTTGACCTGCCGGGCTAGCTGATTTCCAACTGCCGAAGCTGATAAAGGGCGTCATCGATCTTGCGGTTGAGTTTGCCAAAGGTGTCTTCGCTGACGTTGTCAGTGAGATCCAGCTGGGTTCCTTCACCATCCTGCTCGGAGGCCTGCAGCAACTCATAACTGATATTTAACGCAGCCATCACGGCGATGCGTTCGAGCCCGATCACCTTGCCTGTATCACGGATCGTTCGCATTTGCTTGTCGAGGTATTTGGCAGAGACAATCAGCTCGGCCTGTTGCTCTTCTGGACAAGCTACCTGATATTCTTTGTCCAGAATGTTCACGGTAATCGTGTTGGGGGTGCTCATGATTCGCTCTCCATGGATCGCAGGCGATCAATCATGGCCTCGACTTTGGCGCGCGCCATATCGTTCTTGGTAATGAGATCCTGACGTTCGCGTTGCCAGCCAGCCCCTTTTGCCTTGAGTGCCTGGTTTTCCGAATTCAGCTCGTCACAGAGCGCGATTAGTTGGTCAATCTTGCCCTCAAGCGCTTTGATGGGGTTGTCTGCCATTGGAGTTTTACTTTGGCTGCGAGTAAAGTCGCTTAACTATAGAGCTGGGTCGCGTTCAGGTCAACGTCATAAAAGGTTTATATATCAATAGCCTGCCCAGCTATTTGCAGTAATCAGTAGAGGTGCTGTAGGTAGGCAAGGCATCGCTTGCGCAATGTGTAGAGGTCTTTATGTTTGACGAACGGCCCGGTGAACCCGGTGTTTTTGATTTTGACGAGATTGCCAATCATCTGCTCGACCAGGGGCAACAGACATCCCCGGCGGATTTGCACGGCTGTCTGTCGGGGCTTCTGGCCTCTGGCACGACCGCATCGGCAGAGGCTGCTCTGGACAATGTCTGCTCCGCGTTGCATGTCACGCTGCATGGAGAATTAGCCGAAATTGTGCAAAACCTTTATACCGTTACGGCCGCAGCGCTAATTGACGAGACTTTTGATTTCCATCCGCTTTTGCCTGATGACGATAGTGAGTTGGAAGTTCGAACCCAGGCGCTGGCAGATTGGTCGCGCGGGTTTCTGGCAGGTTACGCCCAAGGTAAGGTGACCTCAGGTGCTACTGGCGCCGCCGTTGCCGCCGACAGTGCCGAGGCGCTAAGGGATCTGGCCGTCATTGCTCAGGCGGGAGTCGATGAGGACGCAACGGAAGAAGAGTCAGAGCAGAGTTACGCGGAAATTCTGGAGTATCTGCGGGTTGCTGCGCTCAACGTATTCTTAGATAGCGAGGGGGCAGACAACTCGAATGCCGGTGGTGACTCTGAGCTGCCGCTGCATTGAGTCACAGATTGCGTCACACTGGGTAAAAGAAAAAGTCGCTGCAGATTATTCAATTCAGGTATGACATAAACAGGTGAATCTTAAGCCATGACGATCAGTAAAACGGAGTTTGCGCGTCGCCGCAAAAATGTGATGGGACTGATGGAGCCCAATAGCATTGCGATCATTCCCTCTGCGCGCGATCAGGTGCGCAGTCGCGATACTGAGTTTCCTTTCCGCCAAGATAGTGACTTTTACTACCTCACGGGCTTTGAAGAGCCCGATGCTGTACTGGTGCTTGTTCCTGGTCGCCGGCATGGTCAGTTTGTGATGTTCTGTCGTGAGCGTGACGCCACAATGGAACTGTGGCATGGCTATCGCGCCGGTCCCGAAGGAGCTTGCGAAAAGTATCAGGCCGATGACGCCTTTCCCGTGGGTGATATCGATGACATCCTGCCCGGCCTTCTTGAGGGGCGTGATCGGGTGTATTAC
>CALINF010000087.1 GCA_938045215.1 uncultured Halieaceae bacterium
ATGACCGCCGACGTGGCAACCTGGAAAAGCCCGGAAGGCCTGACCGAGGACGAGCGCCGTATCATCATGCGCAGCCTGGGTTACTTTTCCACGGCTGACTCGCTGGTCGCCAACAACCTGGTGCTGGGTCTGTATCGATTGATCACCAATCCCGAGTGTCGTCAGTACCTGCTGCGCCAGGCGTTTGAAGAGGCCATTCACACCCATGCTTACCAATACTGTATCGAGTCATTGGGTATGGATGAGGGCGAAGTGTTCAATATGTACCGAGAGGTACCCTCGGTCGCCAAGAAGGCGAGCTGGAGCATCAGTCACACGCACGAATTGTCAGACCCGTCTTTCAAAACCGGCACACCCGAGGCCGATCAAACACTATTGCGCAATCTGATCGGTTTCTATGCGGTTACCGAGGGTATCTTCTTCTATTGCGGCTTCACCCAGATCCTGTCGATGGGACGTCGCAACAAGATGACCGGCGTGGCCGAGCAGTTTCAATACATTCTGCGCGATGAGTCTATGCACCTTAACTTTGGTATCGATGTAATCAACCAGATCAAGCTCGAGAATCCGCACCTCTGGACAGAAGAGTTCCAGCAGGAAGTGATCACAATGATCCTGGAAGGTACCCATATCGAGATTGAGTACGCTCGCGATACCATGCCGCGCGGCGTGCTGGGCATGAACGCCGCAATGATGGAGGAATACCTCCAGTTCATCGCCAATCGCCGCCTGTCTCAACTGGGTCTGCCCGAGCAGTTCAAGGGCGTCACCAACCCGTTTCCGTGGATGTCGGAGATCATGGATCTGCGTAAAGAGAAGAACTTCTTCGAGACACGCGTCATCGAATACCAGACAGGTGGTGCACTGACCTGGGATTAATCACCGTGCCGGCGGCGACAACCGCCGGCCAGCACCCGCCACATCATTGGCATTGAAAGCTGTTCCTTACGAGGGATCTACCATGGAAAAAAGCGACAAGAACCCCAGCGAGAGCGAGACTATCCTGATGGCACTGGATCAGATCAGCCAGACCATCGATGTCATGACCAGTGTTGTGGGTCGCCTGCGCACTTATGTGCAGGAGCAGGATGCCGCCGCACGCGACACCCGCAAGGAGCTGCAGGAAGAGATGCGTAGCGACCGCATTCTCCACTAGCCCCGCTCCACGCTGAAGCAGGCAACACCCTCCGGCCGGCGCTGCTCCGGCTTTAATCCCCCCTCCCCTACTGATTCTATTGATTAGACCGTTGTCCGGCTTTGGTACCAGACACCCACCTGTGCGTAAGGCCTTGCCGACAAGCCATACCTGAATCCAATCTCCAACGTGCTGCGCGTTAAGGTCGTATTGGCAGCGCGTCGTCGGCAGTTTATGCTGCACCACCAGGTCGATGGAACTCGACAAAAATCAAACGAACCCTAAATGCAGTTCCACACGGAGCGCTTCGATGCCACTTAGCCTGATCAGCGAGACCTATACCCCGGAAGCCGGGCCAGGCGGCCCCCGGTTTGACCGCACGTATCCGCTTGAGCCACCGTTCAACCTGCAGGACACGTCCGCATTCACCGCCGGTCAGCCGTTTGCGGCATTCAAGACCATGCGAGAGCAGGCGCCGGTGATGTGGCATCCCGAGCAAGATGGCGCGGGCTTCTGGGCACTGACTCGCTACGCTGACGTACGTGCAGTCGACCTGGATGTGACGCGTTTCTCATCGCAGCGCGGTGGCATCATGATGACCTACGGCCACGATGATGCGCGTCATCCGCTGCTTCATAGAGCGTCACTCGATACGCTCATCTGCCTCGATGAGCCTTATCACATGCCATTGCGGCGCGAACACATGGGCTTCTTTACCCCCGCCTATATCAACGAACTGCGTAAATCTGTAGAAGTAAAAGTAACCAGCCTCCTCGATGACATGACGCAACAGGGCCCTGTGGTGGACATGGTCGCTCTGTTTTCGGCCGAACTGCCGTTACACACACTCTGTGAGATGCTGGGCGTACCCGAGGCAGATCGACCCCGCATCGTGCACTGGATGCATTTCCTCGAACTCGCCGGCTACATGATGCAGCAGGAAGACCTGGGTAATATTGATCCAGAGGCGATCAACGAGTTCCTGCAGGAAGTTCAGGCCATGTTCGACTATGGCCGCGACATCTTGCTTGATCGCAGGAAAAACCCCCGCGATGACCTGTTGAGCGCGATCGCCAATGCGCGTATTGATGGGCAACTGTTACAGGACGAGTTCCTCGACGGCTCCTGGCTGCTCATTATCTTTGCCGGCAATGACACCACCCGCAACTCTCTCTCGGGCACCATGAAATTGCTTACCGAATTTCCCGAGCAGCGCGCCAAGCTGATGGCAAACATGGAACTGATGCCCAATATGGTAAATGAGGCCGTGCGCATGATCAGCCCGGTAATGTATATGCGTCGTACGGCTATCGAGGACGTTAACATTGGCGGCCAGGAAATTGGCGCTGGCGAAAAGGTGCTGATGTACTACGGCGCTGCCAATCGTGACCCCTCTCACTTTCCCGATCCGGATGTATTCGACATCGAGCGCGCCAATGCCAAGTCGCACCTGGCCTTTGGCATCGGCCCTCATGTTTGTCTGGGCCAGCGCGTTGCCAACATGCAGCTGGAAGCCGCCTATCGGCAGATCCTGACACGGTTTCCGCAGGCTCGCTGGACAGGCAACGGTGAAATTGCACCGAACAATTTTGTCCATGCGATCTCCAGGCTGGAGGTAGATCTGGGGCCTGAGGCTTAGGGCACATATAGGGAAGGCCAACTGATCGGGCCAACCACAACCACTGATTCGGAGACACGGCATGCTAACTAAAGGCGATGACTACCCACTGCACCAGACTCCTGAGCCGGTGGCCTACTCCGGCGCTGATCGTAACTTCTACGATCGCTATTTCTTTAATGGCTACAGCCCGGACGGCGACCTGTTCTTTGCAGCGGCATTGGGCGTATACCCGCAACTGAACATTATGGACGCAGCGTTCTGCCTGGTTCGCGACGGCGTCCAGCACAATATCAGGGCGTCCAAGCATCTGGACAGTGAACGCCTGAATCTCAATGTTGGGCCTATTACGCTAACGATTGAGGAGCCCCTTAAAACCCTGCGACTGCAAGTGAACGACGATGCCAGCGGCATTTCAGTCGACATCGCTTTTCAGGCTCGCCATACACCAGTGGAGGAGCCGCGCTTTACCCTTCGCAATGGCTCCAGAATGATGATGGACTACACCCGCATGACCCAGAACGGCTGTTGGTCCGGAACAATTAGCCATGGCGACCAGTCGATTACGCTGGACCCCGCTGTGCATGTGGGCACGCGCGATCGCAGCTGGGGTATACGTCCTGTTGGCGCTGGTGAGTCGCAACCCGCCAGCCCCGAGCGAATACCCCAGTTTTACTGGCTGTGGATGCCATTCAACTTTGATAACTTCGCCACATTTTTTCACAGCAACGAGGACGAGCGCGGCCTGGCGTGGAATCAACGCGGCGTCATCGCTTCACTGGCACCGTCTACCGCCGACAGTCCTGTTGAGTTCACGCGAACCGGCTATACGCTGGGCTATGCCAGCGGCAACCGCAGGGTGAACACCCTCTCAGTCGATTACGATTCGCCGAATGGCCCCAGTATGGAGGTTACTCCCAACGGCACACTCTTCTATATGTCTGGCCTGGGCTATATGCACCCGCAATGGGGGCACGGCATGGATCACGGTCCGCTGGACACGGCCTATGACACGATTGACCTGAGCAGTGATCCGGCAGGCGACCCACTGCGCCTGCACGTGCAAGCGCTGGCAACGGCCGTATTGAGCGTTGATGGACAGCAACACACGGGCATGGGCGTGATAGAGCAGTTGTTTCTGGGCGAACACCAGCCTAGCGGGCTCTCGGGCCTGCTCGATCCCTGGAGCTGACGTGTCGCATTTGCCACTACGCCCCGAGGAGTTTTCCGCACACTGGCTGGAATCAGTCTTTGAAGCGCCAAGTGGTAGCCTGACTTCGCTGCGTTTTGATCCGGTGGGCACAGGACAAATCTGCGACAGCTATCGCTTTACCTGCGACTGGCAAAATACTGAACGGCCAGCATCGTTTGTTGCCAAGTGCCCAAGCACTGACGCCGATAGCCGAGCCGCCGCGGCAATGTACCAGCTCTACCGCAGTGAAGTAGGCTGGTATAGCGAGTTTGCCAGCGCCAGTGGTGTCAACTGCCCCAACTGCTACTTTGCCGCTATTGACGAGAACGGCGAGGATTTCGCGCTGCTGCTTGAGGACATGGCACCAAGCCGGCAGGGAGACCAGATACAGGGAGGTTCCCTGCAACAGGTCCGGTCAGCGGTGGTAGAACTGGCGAAATTGGCGACGTATCCCCTGAGTGAGGCCCGACGGGAGCAGATTGGCTGGCTCAACCAGGGTGCAGACAACCGGGAACTGATCCGCGAAGCGCTGCCCATGATGTACCCCACCTTCTGTGACATATTTGCCGACCGCCTGTCGAAGGAGGTGTTACAACTGGGTGCAGAGCTGATGGGCCGGTTTAGCACTTATCTGGACATTGAACCCTCGCGTCAATGTCTCACGCACAACGATTTTCGCCTCGACAATATGTTGTTCGACGCCACAGGCCAGCATGCGGTGATTGTGGACTGGCAGACTGCCAGCTGGGGCAGCGGTATCTCCGATCTGGCCTATCTTGTCGGAACCAGTTTCGAGAGCGCCACTGACCGGGCCGAGCACGAGCACGGCCTGTTGTCGCTGTATCTGGATACTATGCTGGAACGCGGGGTAAGCCTTGACTACGAGTCGGCCTGGCTGGACTTCCGACGAGCGGCGTTCTCCGGATTGATAATGGCCGTGAACGCATCAATATTGGTGGAACGCACGGAACGCGGCGATGAAATGTTCGCCAAGATGGCGGAACGCTCCGCACAGATGGCAATTGAACTGCAGAGCATTACCTCTTTCTGACCACAGAACACAGAACTATCATCGAACCGGTCTGGACGATTGCCCTGACAAGCAACAGCAGTTTATCCTGTGGCCTGTTACAACCACCTGCCCATCATCGATAAGGAATGACCGTGCGTCTGATCATTGGTTTTCTCGTTCTACTTTGTGTGTCACCTCTCGCATTAGCCCAGTCCACCCTGAAGGTTGGCATGTCGGCCGATTATCCACCTCTGCAATATAAAGATGGGGAGCGTATCGTGGGCGTTGAGGCCGACAATGCCCAGGCCGTCGCCAAGATTCTCGGTAAGCGAGTTGCCCTGTTTGAGTTCAGTTTCGATGAGCTGATTCCGGCACTGGAACAGGGTCGCATCGACGTGATCATGTCTGGCTTCAGCGTTACCGCGGAGCGCTCGCAAAGGATCGCTTTTGCCAACCCCTATATGCAGGTAGGGCAAATGTCGATATTGCACAAAGATAAACTCGGGCGCTTCTCCCAACCCTGGGCAGTCTATCGGGAAGGCGTTCGTATTGGCGTCGAGCCAGGCACGACTGGAGCGGCGTTTGCCAAACGCGAGCTGACCGACGCGCAGATCAGCTTCTTCGCGGATCCACCCGCAGCGTTTGCGGGACTGCGAGAGGACAAGATTGATCTGTATATTCACGATGCCCCCACCAGCTGGCGCCTGGCCAGCTCCGATGAAGACGACGACCTGATCAGCACCTACAAGCCACTCACCACTGAGTCACTGGCCTGGGCAGTACGCAAGGAAGACACCGCACTGTTGGCCGATCTCAACGGCGCCCTCGCACAAATGCAGGCACAGGGCACACTTGCGTATATCATCAATCGTTGGATTCCCGTACAGGTCAGCGTTGACTAGGTACTGAGCCCGGGGTCGCCCCTCAATATTTACACTGAACACATTCCATCCTGCAGGCCGCGGCGCTACAA
This sequence comes from uncultured Halieaceae bacterium, assembly GCA_938045215.1. Lineage (GTDB taxonomy): Bacteria > Pseudomonadota > Gammaproteobacteria > Pseudomonadales > Halieaceae > CALINF01. Next base: position 5,931 of record CALINF010000087.1, read on the forward strand.
TAGCGCCCCTCTCCCGATCGAGGCCGACGTTTTCTGTCGACCCTCGGGCTAATCCCGACCGCAGCAGGTAATTAATATGATCTATCAAAGCGACTCGCTGACCGTGTCTCGTCACGATGGAGGCATCGCGGAGCTCACCTTCGATCTCAAAGGCGAATCTGTCAACAAATTCAACCGCGCAACGGTTGACGACCTCGGCGCTGCTCTGGACGCCATTACTGCCGAACAAGACATTGCGGGGCTGTTAGTTACCAGCGGCAAGCCTGTGTTTATTGTAGGTGCAGACATTACAGAGTTTACGGACCTGTTTGGTGCCGATGCAGAAACCATCAAAGGCTTCACGCGTCAGAACAATACCAACTTCAACCGCCTGCAGAATCTGCCGTTTCCCACCTGTGTGGAAATAAATGGTTTTGCGATGGGCGGCGGACTGGAGCTGTGCCTGGCTTGCGACTTTCGCGTCATGAGCACAGCGGCAAAAATCGGCCTGCCGGAAACAAAGCTGGGCATCCTGCCGGCCTGGGGTGGCACAGTGCGTCTGCCGCGAATGATTGGTGTCGACGAGGCAGTTATGTGGATAGCCACCGCCAAGGAGCAATCTGCGGCCAACGCCCTGAAAGTCGGCGCGGTTGATGCGATAGCCCCGGCGCAGGAACTGCGTAACATCGCCCTGGCAACACTGCAGGGGGCCATTGATGGCAAGCTGGATTTCGCTGCGCGCCGCCAGGTCAAGAGCAACCCGCTGCCGATGAATGATACAGAAGCCATGCTTGCCTTTTTCACCATGAAGTCGATGGTGGCGCAACAAGCTGGCAAGCACTACCCCGCACCGCTGAAGGTGGTGGATGTGATCGAGGCCGCACGAACGCTGGGCCTGGAAGAAGCACTGGAAATAGAGGCCGATGGCTTTGCCGCGCTGGCAACCACCGATGTGGCAGCCGCACTGGTCGGTGTATTTCTGTCGGACCAGCTTCTGACCAAGAAAGCTAAACAGTGGGAAAAGTCGGCTGACAAGCCTGTCACGCGTGCAGCGGTACTGGGCGCAGGCATCATGGGTGGCGGCATTGCCTACCAATCGGCCCACCGCGGCGTGCCGATCAAGATGAAAGATATCGCGCAAGATGGCCTCGATCTGGGGCTGTCAGAAGCCAGCAAACTGCTGGCAAAGCGGGTAGCACGGGGCCGAATGACTGCCACCGAAATGGCTCAGGTACTCACCAGCATCGACCCAATGCTTGAATACGATCGCTTTGACGAAGT
>CALINF010000088.1 GCA_938045215.1 uncultured Halieaceae bacterium
ATCGAAAAATGTGATGTGTACAAAACCATACTCGGTGGCGGCTTTGGCCGACGAGGCGCGCCCGACTACGTGCATCAGGTAATCGCAATTGCCAAGGCCTATCCCGGCACCCCAATCAAGCTGCAGTGGTCGCGAGAGGAAGATCAGCGCCACGGCTATTATCATCCAACCACGATGGCCAATATGCGTGGGAGCCTGGACGCAGACGGGAACCTGACGGGCCTACACATGCGCATTTCCGGTCAGTCGATTTTGGCAGCCCTAATGCCCCAGTATCTGGCCAACGGTGCTGATTTGGTAACATTTCAAGGAGTGATAAAAGCAGGGCTGAACCCGGCATTTGATGATCACCAGATCAGCTACGACTTCCCCAACCTGCTGGTTGATCATGCGATGCGCAACCCCCCGATTCGACCGGGATTCTGGCGCGGAGTAAACGTCAACCAGAACGCAATCTACCTCGAGTGTTTCATGGATGAGCTGGCGCATGCCGCAGGCCGCGATGCGCTGGAATTCAGATTGGCGCACATGAAAGAGAAGCCGAAAAATGCCGCAGTGTTAAAAGCTGTTGCCGAAAGATCGGGCTGGGGCAACGATGATGGCAAATCAAGAGGCCTGGCAACACTCTATGCCTTTGGCAGCTATGTAGCTGCCTGTGCCGAAGTAACGGTGGACAGTGCCGGCAAGCTGAAAATAGATCGGATTGTGGCTGCAACAGACTGTGGCACGGCGGTCAATCCCCAGCAGATCGAGGCGCAGATAGAAGGCTCCTTCGTGTATGGACTGTCAGCGGCACTGTACGGAGAAATTACCTTCGAAAACGGGCAGGTACAGCAAGACAACTTCCACACCTACCCTTCCATGCAGATCAAGGATATGCCGGTGGTGGAATCCATTGTGATGCCTTCCGGTGGCTTCTATGGCGGTGTGGGCGAACCCACAATTGGTGTTGCGGCACCAGCCGTACTGAACGCAATTTTTGCAGCTACGGGCAAACGGGTGAGAACACTACCGCTTAAGGACGTCAATCTGAGGGCATGATGAGGGGACAGCGGTCACCATTGTTGCTGATGCCAGTATTTTTGCTACTGGCATCATGCACCTCTGCGCCCTCCCCTCCTACTTCGACTTCTGAGACCATCAAACTGAGCGACAGCATCAGCGCAGCGGCTGCTTTGGCCGCCACCTGCAGTGGCTGCCATGGGCCAGGCAGCAGTGGCAGCGCGATTGCCAAGCTGGACGGCTACACCAGCGAGCAGATCTATACAGGATTTCAGCGCTATCGCCTGGACTCCAACGGGGCCACTGCAATGCACCGAATGGCGCGGGGCTATAGCGCAGATCAAGTTCAACTGATTGCAGACTACCTGGGGCAGCCATGACCGCGTTGTCTCGCCGACGTTTTACCTCCGCCATGGCAGGACTGGGGCTCACAGGCCTGCTGGCACCTCGGGTACTTGCGAAAACCAGCTCCGCCAAGCTGGTTGTTATCGGTGGCGGATTTGGCGGGGCCACCGCGGCGCGTTTTGCTAAACGCCTGCTACCTTCCCTGTCTGTCACCCTGGTAGAACCCAACAAACACTATGTGGCGTGCCCGTTCAGTAATCTGGTGGTTGCCGGTTTACGCGATCTGCAGCAGCAGATGTTTACCTATGCGGCGTTGTCGCGAGAAGGTATTACAGTGGCACAAGATACTGCGGTGGCAGTGGATAACGAACAAAAGTTCGTGACACTCGCTGGCGGAACATCCCTGCCCTATGATCGACTGATTCTTGCACCGGGTATTGATTTTCGCTGGGGCGCACTGGACGGCTACGACGAAACCGCCACTGAGCGCATGCCCCACGCCTGGAAAGCCGGGTCACAAACAACTCTGCTGCGCAATCAGCTGCGCGCAATGGACGATGGTGGCGTGGTAGCACTTTCGGTTACTGCCGCACCCTTTCGATGCCCGCCGGGGCCCTACGAGAGAGCCAGTCTTATCGCAGCCTATCTTGCACGTCATAAGCCACGCTCCAAAGTTTTGATACTGGACAGCAATGAGCGCTTTTCAAAACAGCCCCTGTTTCTAGAGGCATGGAAAGAAAAATATCCAGGCATGGTTGAGTGGCGAGCTGCATCCAATGATGGCCGCGTCACCCGGGTCGACCCCTCCGCGATGCGCGTGCACACAGATTTTGAAGATATAGAAGCGGCAGTGATTAACGTGGTGCCACCGCAGCGGGCTGGTTTAATTGCCCAGCGTTCGGGCACGGTAGACGCCTCCGGCTGGTGTCCTATCAATGCCATGAGCTTCGAATCGCTGCTACAGAACAATATTCATGTTATCGGTGACGCGACCATTGCCGCGCCTATGCCCAAGTCGGCATTTTCCGCAAACGTTCAAGCCAAGGTGTGTGCCATTGCGATTGCCCGGCTAATGAGTGAGCTTGAAGTTGAGCCCACCACGCTTGCCAACACCTGCTATTCCTATGTGACTCAGGACGAGGCGATTTCCGTTGCGGGCGTCTACAGCAGTGCCACTGGGGCGTTTTCCAACGTACCTGATGCGGGTGGCATCAGCCCATTGCAAGATAACGATGGCCTGAGGCAGCGTGAGGCCATGCAGGCGAGTGACTGGTTCTCCGCCATCACAACCGAGACCTTCCTTTGAGGGCGTCCTGTTTCGCAGTGCTGCTACTGATATCGAACGTGGGCTATGCGGACATGTTCTCCAACCTAAGCTATGAGGCAGTAAACGACTCAATCCCGGCGCCGCTTATTGAGCTTACTACTGACCAGGCCAGCGCCGCATCTGGACAGGCAGTGTTTGTAGAACGAGACGCTGGACATTGCGTGCTCTGTCATCAGGTTGAAAGTTTGAATGCACCGTTTCAGGGCGACCTTGGACCTGCGCTTTCGGATGTTGGCTCGAGGCTTTCGCCGGGGCAGATTCGCTTCCGGTTGGTGGATCCCTCGCGGCTGAATCCAAACACAATAATGCCCTCGTATTACAAAATAGATCATCTGCGCCAACTGCCAGATGAATACAAGGGACAACCGGTACTGAATGAGCTGCAGATTGAACAACTGGTTGTTTACCTGACGTCACTTAAAGGCTGAAACCATGAACCGCACGCAACAAGAGCCGCCACTGGGAAGGCTGCGACGCCGAACAGTGTTGAAGAACGCGCTAGCAGTAGCCGGTGCCGCGTGTCTGCCAGTTGCAATCGCGGCGCC
>CALINF010000089.1 GCA_938045215.1 uncultured Halieaceae bacterium
CGAATGCCACCGCTTCGCCACCCCAGACTTCAGCACAAACGCGTGTCAGCGCCGCTGTCAGGGTTGTCTTACCGTGGTCAACGTGACCGATGGTGCCCACATTCACGTGGGGCTTAGTACGTTCAAATGCTTCTTTTGCCATTACGACAGTCTCCTGTACAACGGCCGTGGCCGTCTGGTTGAAACGCTTACTACCAACCTACTCGTTAAAAATTCTGTTCTTTGCCTGCTGCCTGCTCAGACTTTCAGCTTCCCGGAAGTGGAGCTCATAACCGGATTTGAACCGGTGACCTCTTCCTTACCAAGGAAGTGCTCTACCGACTGAGCTATATGAGCATTACAGCTTCCTAATTTGGAGCGGGTAGCGGGAATCGAACCCGCATCATCAGCTTGGAAGGCTGAGGTTCTACCTTTGAACTATACCCGCCGTTACCTCAGCCAAATCCACTAACTAATGGTGGAGGGGGGTGGATTCGAACCACCGAAGCTTTCGCGTCAGATTTACAGTCTGATCCCTTTGGCCACTCGGGAACCCCTCCGAAAGGCGGCATATTGTCCAGACGGCCAACTCCTTTGTCAACCGTTTCTTCCAGTAAAATTATTAACTTACGTCACATTTACCGCTTCCGACTAAAGTAGTGCCGAAAGCCTAAAATCAGACCCGAACATCACCCCTCACCACACTCAAAGTGAGCAGATTATGATCAATTTGGGGCTCTTCGGAGGGTGGAATGGAGCTGGCGAGAGGAATCGAACCCCCGACCGGCTGATTACAAATCAGCTGCTCTACCTACTGAGCTACGCCAGCCTTTCCAAGCCTTGCTCACCCAACAGGCCACTGGAAGGAGGCCGGATTGCGTGAGGTGCGCGATTCTAGACAAAGACTAGGCACGATGCAATCGTCTATGGTGAAATTTTCTTGATGATGACGGCACACTTCGTCAGGGAGCCTGCATGCACGGACACCTGGCCCTGAGGATTCCTTACATATTGCACTTCAGCAGCTCTTATAAACGATAGATAGGATGTCGCTCAATCTACTCTCTCGCTGCTGTATGGCACATACCACAGTGGTCGTCGACGCAGGCTACAAGCCTGTCTCGCCGCTAACTTTCAATTGGTACCCAAATCCCGCTCACCCTTTGCTTGCCACCAATTGCAGGCCCTCGAACACCAGGTCCTGAGAGTAGGAATCCGAGTGACCGGTAAGATCTGCCAGCATCTGCCCCGCACCACCGGTAAAAATCACCCGATCATTTGCTTCGTCAAAGCGGGCGACGCGCAGCGCCAGTTCTACCGCGCCCGCCTGAGCCAGCGCAATGCCATGACGCACAGCTTCGGCGGTGGAAGTGCCTGGGGCCAGCTGATAATCGGGCGCTTCGTCGAAACGAACCTTATCGGTATCCAACAGCAAAGCGCGTTCCATCAACGCAGGCCCGGGGATGATGTAGCCCCCTTCGTGTTGGCCGGTCCTGTTAATCCAATCGATGGTAAGCGCCGAGCCGGCATCAATAACGCAACAGCGTTGGGTGATGACACTGCGCGCTGCCACCATAGCGAGCCAACGATCCACGCCCATCCTGGCCGGGTCGCTATAACTGTTAACAAGGTCACCAAAGCTGCGGGTAGAACTGGCGAACCAAGGCTGCACGCCCTCTGCCAGGGAAAGCTGGCTCACCAATCGTGCGTTTTTCTCAGCCCCCGCCACGCTCGACAGCCATACGCTGGAGGCCTGTTTCGCCGCGGCCTGTATCTCGCCCAGACCCTGCTGATCCTCTATGAGGAAAGTCCCCCGTTCGACGATAGCCAGCGGAGCATCTGCAGATACCTCCATCAGTCGCCACTTGGCGCTGGAGTTACCCACATCTAACTGCAGACAGTGCTCACTCATGTATTGCGTACCGGCCGCATGGATACCTCTCCACCAAAAAACAGCTCAAGACCCGCAGGAGTCTCCAAACGCAATGCGCCGGTTTCATCAACTCCCTGTGCAATTCCCTCCTGCCGTTGATCCCCACTGATCAACACGACAGGCTGGCCCGCATAGGCATCCAGCGCCAACCACTCTTCTCGCCATCTCGCGAAGCCATTTGACTCGTATTGCGCCAGCATCGGCAGCAATTCATCAAGCAAGGCAGCCAGCAGACGGCTACGATCAGCCATCTCGCCATCGCGAGCAATATCAACCCATGGCTGGTCAATGGCCGCAGATGCTTCCTCCGGCATTGCCACATTTATACCTACGCCCACAACAACCTGGCAGACACCCTCGGCATTGCTTTTCATTTCAAGCAGTATACCGCCCAACTTGGCGTCGCCAATAAACACATCGTTGGGCCATTTCAGCCGCACATTATCGACACCGCAGTTTGACAGTGCGCGCGCTACCGCAACGCCAACGGCCAGGCTCAGCCCCTCCAACGCCGATGGACCCGCCGCAAACTCCCACAGCACAGACAAATAGATATTGCGACCAAACGGGCTAACCCATTGTCTGCCGCGACGACCACGTCCCGCCGTTTGCTGCTCTGCGGTGCAGACTGTACCCTCGCTTATCCCCTGCCCCGCCTGCCGCAGTAACTCTGCATTGGTAGAATCGATAACAGGGTGCACCTGAAGACTTTTGAGCAACTGTGTCGCTATCGGCGACAGGCTCGAGCGCACACCCGCCGCATCCAACAGGCTTAAACCGCCCGGAATTCGATAGCGCTGATCTGAGTCTACATCGAGCTCTATTCCCCATTGTGCAAACTCACCCAACTGACGGGAAAGCTCGGCGCTATCCAAACCTGACGCTGACAATAATTCAGTAACCCGGTAGTAGCGGCCATCTGCAAGCAGAGTAAGCAGAGGACTAACAGAAACTGGAGGCATAGATAACCTTAGAGCAGGCGCTTGCTGTGGAATAAGACGGACGAACAACGATCATATCAGAGCAGCGCAATATCTTCCGGGGCCTGCGCAACAACCTTTCCATCTGCATCTGCAGCCGGCTCAACCCTCATTGAGCCTGAATCCACTCCCTCAGCCAGACCTGACTCTCAGCTGCGATTCAAAACAGGCTTACCTTTACGTTAACGTAAAGGTAAGCTATGATTCAGCCTGTTCTGGCATTTTCACAGCAGGCAGATTCACCGTGTCACAGAAAACCTACACCATATCGGAGCTCGCCAAGGAATTTGGCGTGACAACCCGCACCATTCGCTTTTATGAGGAAAAGGGCTATATCCACCCGCTACGCGAGGGCAGCAAGCGCTTGTTCAGCGCGGCCGACAGGGTGCGAATTCAGCTGATTCTGCGCGGCAAGCGCATTGGGCTGAGCCTGCAAGAATGTGTAGAAGTGATCGATATGTACGACCCCAAGCACAACAATGCAGAGCAGCTACACTCTCTGAAAGCGACCGTACAGGAGCGCCGCGCCCTGCTCGAGCGCCAGCAAACAGATATCAACGACATGCTCGAGGGATTAGCCGAAGTTGAGGCCCTGTGCGAGCAGGCATTGAAAAACGCTGCAGCAGACGAAAAAGCACACGGCTAGCAGCCAACCACAACCACGCATTCACACAGTACAGGACTGCACATGAACACAGCTTATCCCTCTTTAAATTTTGGCCTGGGCGAAGAAATGGACATGCTCCGGGATGCCGTCTACCAGATGTGTCAGAAAGAAATCGCCCCACGCGCTGCACAGATCGATCGAGATAACGAGTTTCCCGCGGATCTTTGGCGCAAATTCGGTGACATGGGCCTGCTGGGCATCACAGTTGATGAGCAGTACGGTGGATCCGGCATGGGTTACCTCGCTCACTCGATTGTGCTGGAGGAAATCAGCAGGGCGTCGGCATCGGTGGGCTTATCCTACGGCGCAATGTCCAACTTGTGCCTGAACCAGATTCAGAAGAATGGCAGCGAAGCGCAAAAGCAAAAGTATTTGCCCAAGCTCTGTACCGGCGAGCACGTGGGCGCACTGGCCATGTCTGAACCCAATGCCGGTTCAGACGTAGTGAGCATGACGCTGAACGCGCGCAAGGATGGCGACAGCTACATTCTCAACGGTGCCAAGATGTGGATTACCAACGGCCCGGATGCGGATGTGTATGTGATTTACGCCAAAACAGACCCCGACGCCGGATCAAAAGGTATTACCGCATTTCTCGTTGAGCGCGATTTTCCCGGGTTCTCACGCTCACCCAAGCTCGACAAGCTGGGTATGCGCGGCTCCAACACGTGTGAGTTGGTATTCGAAAATTGTAAAGTCCCTGCCGAAAACGTCATGCGCAACGAGGGCGATGGCGTGAAAATTCTCATGTCTGGCCTGGACTATGAGCGAACCGTTCTGTCGGGCGGGCCGGTTGGTATTATGCAGGCCTGCATTGATGAAGTGATCCCCTATCTGCACGATCGCAAACAGTTTGGTCAGAGCATTGGCGAGTTCCAGTTAATGCAGGGCAAGCTCGCAGACATGTACGCCGACCTCAATGCCTGCCGAGCCTACCTGTATGCGGTCGCCAGCGCCTGCGATCGCAACGAGGAAACGCGCCAGGATTGCGCCGCTGTCATTCTGTATACCGCCGAGAAAGCCACACAAACCGCATTGCAAGCCATCCAGGCACTGGGCGGCTACGGCTATACCAACGATTCCAACGCGGGACGATTGTTACGCGACGCCAAACTCTATGAGATAGGCGCTGGCACGTCTGAGATTCGCCGTATGTTGATCGGGCGCGAGCTCTTCAACGCAACTAAATAGAAAAAGAGGAACCGGCGATGAGCGTTCTGCCTACACGAATCAATACTCGCGATGCTGGCTTTACCCAGAACCGCGAGCACATGCAAAGCCAGGTGGATGACCTGTGTGAGAAAGTTGCAGCTATCAGCCAGGGCGGCGGTGCGAAGTCACAGGAACGCCATATCAGTAGAGGTAAACTGCTGCCGCGTGATCGCCTGGACGCATTACTCGACCCGGGCTCGCCCTTTCTCGAGCTGTCACAACTGGCAGCCTACGAGGTTTACGATGACGTGGTGCCTGGCGCGGGCATAATTACCGGCATCGGCAGAGTCGCCGGCACCGAGTGCATGATCTTTATCAACGATGCAACGGTAAAGGGCGGCACCTACTACCCGCTCACGGTAAAGAAGCAGGGGCGAGCACAAACGATCGCAGAAGAAAATCATCTGCCGTGCCTGTATCTGGTTGACTCAGGTGGCGCTTTCCTACCGCTGCAGGATGAGGTCTTTCCAGATCGAGATCACTTCGGGCACGCGTTCTACAACGAAGCCAGGATGTCAGCCAAAGGCATTCCACAGATCGCGGCGGTCCTGGGTTCGTGTACGGCAGGCGGCGCCTATATTCCCGCCATGGCCGACGAGTCGATTATCGTAAAAAATCAGGGCACCATATTTTTGGGTGGACCACCATTGGTAAAAGCGGCCACCGGCGAAGTGGTATCGGCCGAAGAACTTGGCGGTGCTGACGTACATTGCCGCACCTCGGGTGTAACAGACCACTATGCCAACAACGATCATCATGCACTGGAACTCATGCGCAGAGCTGTGGGTCGACTGAACCGGGTCAAGCCCAACTGCCTGGACGTGCAACCTACGGT